>JAJZYO010000300.1 GCA_021798075.1 Actinomycetes bacterium | reverse complement strand
GTGAGGTTTCGGCACCGGGGCGCCGGCGAGGCCCGCCGAGGGGCACCGGGGCGCCGGCGAGGCCCGCCGAGGGGCCCGGTGGCGCCGGCCAGGGCCGCGCACGGATTATTGCCTACGGGATGACCAGCGCCACGCCGGCACGGCCCAGCCGGGCGCCGACGCTCAGAGCTCCTTTTCCGGGAGCTCCTCGACGTTGACGTCCTTGAACGTGACGACCCTCACACTGCTCACGAAACGCGCCGGGCGGTACATGTCCCACACCCAGGCATCAGCCAACTTCACCTCGAAGTAAGTCCGCGCGCCCTCCCCGTGGGCTTCCATGTTTACCTCGTTTGCCAGGTAGAAGCGCCTCTCCGTCTCAACCACATAGCGGAACATCGGAAGGACAGCGCGGTACTCCTGAAAGAGCGCCAACTCGATCTCGGTCTCGTAACGCTCGAGGTCCTCAGCGCTCATCGCATTCCTCCCCGGTTAGGCATCGTCCAACTCAATCGTACGGCCCCTAGGCCATTGCGGGACGCCACGCCCCATCGGCGCGCTCGACAGGGGGGCTCGGTCACCTTGGCTACCGGCGAGCGCACCAGCGGCTCGAAACCGAGCAAGGCCGCCACGCAACTGGGCACAACTCCGGGCTCCATCGGGCAATCTGCAAGCGCCGAGCCTGGTCCCCACCAGGCCGCCCCACCGGGCCGCCCCACCAGGCCGCCCCACCGGGCCGCCCCACCGGGCCGCCCCACCAGGCCGCCCCACCGGCCCCGCCCACCGGCCCTCCCCAGCGGGCCGCAGACGTCGACCACACGGCCCGCCGTCCTATGGGCTCTCTCGGCACCGCGCTCACTGTGACAGGACCAAACCCCGGGCGGCACTACTACGCCTTGGCCGGAGCGCGCTTCTCCTTGATCTTCGCTGCCTTGCCCGTCCTGTCTCGCAGGTAGTACAGCTTGGCACGGCGGACGTCGCCCAAGGTCACAACCTCTATCCGGGCTACTGCTGGGGAGTGGACCGGCCAGGTCCGCTCGACGCCGGCCCCAGCGCTCATCTTGCGCACCGTGAATGTCTCGCGCACCCCAGAGCCACGCCGTGCGATAACGGCACCTTGGAAAGCCTGCACGCGCTCCCGGTTGCCCTCCACGACCCTCACGTGCACCCTCACCGTGTCGCCGGGAGAAAACTCGGGGATGTCGTCGCGAAGGCTCTCAGCGTCTATCAGGTCGGTCGGGCCCATAGCCTCGACACGTTACCGGATCGAAACCCATCTCCGCGAGGAGTGCTCGTTCCTCTTCTGACAGGCCGCCCCGAGAGGAGATCAAGTCGGGCCGGCGCTCGAGCGTCCTAGCAATAGCCGCCGCCCTCCTCCATCGCCCCACCCTCCCATGGTCGCCGGAGAGGAGCACGTCTGGGACTCCCCATTCCCTGAACAGAGACGGTCTCGTGTACTGGGGGTACTCGAGGAGGCCTTCGGTGAAGCTCTCCTCTTCGCCCGAAGCGAGGTTGCCCATCACACCTGGTACGAGGCGCGCCACCGTCTCGAGCACAACCATGGCGGCAACCTCGCCGCCGGCCAAGACGTAGTCGCCGATGGAGATCTCACCGTCCACCAGATGGTCCGCCACCCTCTGGTCAACGCCCTCGTAGCGACCACACAGCAGCGAGAACCCCGGGGAAGCCGCCAGCTCGCGCGCCATCGACTGATCGAAGCGCACGCCCCCAGGGCCGAGGAGGAATAACGGCCTCACGGGAGCAGCCGCCTCGACTGCGGCGAAGACCGGCCCGGGCGCCAGCACCATGCCGGCCCCTCCGCCGAAGGGAGAGTCGTCGACGCTCCGGTGGGGGTCGTCAGCCCCGGCACGCAGGTCATGGACCCCGATCTCGATGGTCCCCGAGCGCCACGCCTTGCCGAGGAGACTGGCGCCGCACCAGCTGGCGACTAGATCGGGGAAGATCGTGAAGATCTCGGCCTTCAACGCAACCTCACCGTCGGGAGCCCCACTACCGGGCCTTCACCAAGAGGCCACCGCGTGCCGGCGTTCACAGTTCGAAGAGGCCCTCCGGCGCATCGACCATCACGCGGCCTGCCTTGGCATCAACGACGAAACGAAGCGGCACCAAGGCCCCGTCCTCCAGCACGAGGAGGTCGCTCGCGGGGTTGGCCTGCACCGCGGTCACCCGGCCATGCCGCTGGCCAGATATGCTCCACACCTCCGAACCGATGAGCTCATGTACCCAGAGCCCTCCGCCTTGTTCCCGCGCTTCGGCGTGCAGTTCGGCACCTGCTAGCTGCTCGGCTTCTTCCCTCGTCGACACCCCGGCAAAGCTCACCAGCCAGAAGCCCGAGGTGTCCTCTCGACCGTCGCGCTTGCCCGGCAAGGTACGTGACTTTTCGACGACGACAGGCGAACCCTTGCACCAAAGGGCGCTGCCCGGCGACATCCTCTCGGCCACGTTGCTCACCAGCCGCACGACCACCTCACCTCGGAGGCCGTGGGCACGAACCACATGGCCCACTTCGAGCAGCCGCTCTTGCACTAGTCGGCGATGTCTACCAGTACCTCTTCGCCGTCCCTGGTAGCGGCGGCGCGGGTGATAGCACGGATGGCTTGAGCAGTACGACCACGCCGCCCGATGACCCTGCCCACGTCGTCTGGAGCCACCATGAGGTGGAGACGTACAGCTTGGCCGTTCCCGCCACTGTCGGTGACCGAAACTTCGTCGGGCTGGTCAACCACCTGGCGGGCTATGTACTCGAGTACCGCCCTAGCGGTTGCCGCCGGCACGCGGTTGTAGGGGTCGCTCACTTCTGCGCCGACGCGTCAGGCTCGGTCGCGCTGTTCTTCGCCCCGTCTCGGGGTGCGCTCCGAGCGGTGCGCGCGAGCAATCCCTCGCTCTCCAGGATCCGGCGCACGCGGTCGGTCGGCTGGGCGCCCTCCTTCAGCCAACGCGAGACACGGTCGGCCTTCAACACGACCTTGCCTTCGGCTTGCCTTGGTGCGTAGTTGCCGACGACCTCGATGAAACGTCCATCACGAGGTGAACGGCTGTCCGCCGCCACCACGCGATACGTGGGCTGCTTCGTCTTTCCCATCCGCATGAGGCGGAGCTTTACTGCCATCTAGGTTCTCCTCGTAGTGGGCGCGACAAATATAGGCGCTATGAGCCGGCGCCCGGGGGCAGGCGGCCCGAAAGGGCTAGTCACCGGCGCTTCTTGCGCTTCCCGGCCGGCCTTTTCCCCGACGCTTTGGCCACGGATTTCGCCGAGCCGCGGCGTGCCATGCCCGCCAGCCCTGGTACCTGGCGCATGAAGGCCTGGGCCTGTTTGAAACGTTCAAGCAGCTCGTTGACCTGCTGGACGGAGGTGCCCGAGCCCGCGGCAATGCGGGAACGCCGCGAGCCATTGATGATCGCCGGGTTGGCTCTTTCCTCTGGGGTCATCGAATGGATGATCGCTTCGACCGGCTTCATCGCCGAGTCGTCGATCTGGGCGTTTTTGAGCTCTTTCGGCACCATCGGGAGCATCCCGATAAGACCCGAGAGAGGACCCATCTTCTTCACCGACTGGAGCTGAGCGAGGAAGTCGTCCAAACCGAAACGGCCCTCCGCGAGCTTGGCCATCGCCTGCTCGGCGTCCTCGCGCTCAACCGCCTGCTCGGCGCGGTCGATCAGCGTGAGCACATCGCCCATACCGAGGATGCGCCCGGCCATGCGGTCTGGGTGGAACAGTTCGAAGTCCTCGAGCTTTTCCCCCGTCGAGGCGAAGGCTATGGGCCTCCCAACGACCTCCTTGACCGATAGGGCCGCGCCCCCCCTCGCGTCCCCGTCGACCTTGTTTAGGATCACGCCGTCGAGCGCCAAGGTCTTGTGGAATGCCTCCGCCGTTGCAACGGCATCTTGGCCGGTCATGGCGTCGATCACGAGGAACGTGTAGTGGGGCTGGACGGCCTCGGATATCTGGCGGACCTGCTCCATCATCTCGG
>JAJZYO010000299.1 GCA_021798075.1 Actinomycetes bacterium | reverse complement strand
GTCACCGCCTGGCTGGCCAAGCACCCCCGCTTCCACCTGCACTTCACGCCGACGTCGAGCTCATGGCTCAACATGGTCGAACGCTGGTCCCGGGACCTGACCGACAAGGCGACCCGTCGCGGCACCTTCCGCTCCGTCCCCGATCTCATCGCCGCCATCGAGGACTATCTCAAAGCCAACAACGATGACCCCAAGCCATTCGTGTGGACCGCCACCGCCGAGGAGATCTTGGAGAAGGTTCGCCGGGGCCGGGTAGCCCTGAACAAACTAGCAAGCTAAAAGCGAGACACTACACTAGGTCCTCGTGGGCCCGGGCGGGGAACGGCGTGCCGTAGAGGGCTTCGCTTTTCGCAACGTACGGCGGGTCGACGTACGCGAGCACGGAGCGGGCGCCAGTGGCCCAAGAGAGCGTCTCCCGCCAGTCCCCGCACACCACCTCAGCGATCCGCCCGGAGCGTCCCAGGGCCCCTACGTGGCGGATCCGGCGCTCGAGGTCTTCGAGCCCAAATCGGCAGTCAATCCGGTACTTGCCGGACTGTGCCCGGCCGCCGATGGGCCCGGCGCCCTCGTGCAAGATGCCGGAAAAGCTGGTCCTGTTGAGGAAGAGGCACTTCACTGCCAGATCGAGTGAGTCGTCCGGGGCCGCCGAGCGCCAGTAGTCCCAGCGCTCCAACGTCACGGGCTCGGCTCGCATACGGGCTATCAGCTCTTCGGGGCGCCAGGCGGCCACCGACCAGAACGCGGCGACGAGCGGGTCGGCGTCGCCCAGCACGGCACGGCGCGCCAGGCCCTCGGCTAGGAAGGCGAGCGAGATCGACGCACCGCCGCAGAACGGCTCCACGAACAGATCGACCGGGGCCGGCACCAGGCGCCGCAGGGCAGGCAGCAAGAGGCGCTTGGCGCCGGGGTACCGCAGCGGTGACAGCACGTGTCCCTTGGCGGCGCCTGTAGGCACGAGCCGCAGGGCGGGCCGCTGACGAGGCTCGGCCCGATAGGCCCGGTCCTCCGCGGTCACGCTCATGCCCATGACTATGCCGGCTGGCGTCATTGCCCCACCACCAGTGCCCGTAGGGCGGCTACAAGGTCGGGGTCGGCCGGCCGTGGGCGCCGCCCCAGCCGCCGCCGGAGACGGCGGGCAAGCTCGGGGCCGGGCACGATCTCCATGCCAGGGGCCCGGTACCAGATGCGCAATGTCGCGCGGCGCGAACTGGGCCAGACGACGACCAGGGGACGTTGCACTCGGGCGCGCGGCCCGAGGTGCTGGCTAAGCGCACGGGCCGACAGGGCCACCGTCGCCTTGCCTGCCCAAGGGGCGCCCCTGAAGCCGCGGTAGGTGTGCCGGCCCAGGCGCCAGTAGGTACCGGGCGCCCAGCACTTCGAGTCAATGGGCCAGACCTTGCGCGCCGAGACGACTACGTGGTCGATGTCGCCTCGCCAGCCCGGCAACTTGAGGCTGTGGAGCACCGTGATGCCGGGGATGCCGGACAGGACCGAGGCCGTCGCCTGCTCGCCGGCCCTGCCGGCCCGGAGCGCGCCTTCTCCCGCCTCGTCGAAGCTGTCCAGGGCTGCTGCAACCGAACCATAAGTGGGCATGCCAATGACTTGGACGGCATCCCCGGCTTACGTCTCGCGGGGCCTCGTTCCGCTCTCGTGGGTCACGTTTGGGTCACGACCGGCCTCTCTGGCTGCTGGGCTCAAGGACTGGCGCCCCCTTTGACCAGGCACTATGCCGCCGCTCGCTACGAGGAAGAGGAACTGTCGCTCAAGTTCGTGCGATGATGCAGCCGTGAACGTGGTCGTCTGGCTGGTGGAGGGCACCTGGGAAGGTTGCCTCGCCGCCGCCACCGCCGCCCTCCCCGCCGATTGCAGGCTCTCGTTGCTCCACGTCACCCCGGGCGACGTGGACGAACTGCCGGGTGCCGCCGCCGGCGGGCTCCTCGGGAGGGCCCGTCACGGTGGTGGGCACCCCTACGAACGGGCGGCGGACGAGGCGGCGGCGGAGATATTGGGCGCCGCGGCCAGCCAGCTAGGGAGCGAAGACGTGGCGTTGTTGAACCGGCACGGCCGGGCCGAGCGGGAGGTCATCGCCACAGCAGCCGAGGTCGGCGCGGACCTGCTGGTGGTGGCGCGAGATGGGGACCGTTCACACCTTGGTCCGCACAGCCTCGGCCACGCCACCCGCTTCGTGGTCGACCATGCCCCCTGCTCGGTGCTCCTTGTCTGGCCGGACGAGGCACCCGGGATCGACTCGATCCCACCACCGAGGCACGGCCCACCACCGAGGCACGGCCCACCACCGAGGCACGGCCCACCACCGAGGCACGGCCCGCCACCGCCGCCTCCCCCACCCCACCGCCCGCGCTAGGTGGAGGCGGGCGCATGCCGCGCGCCGCGGCACCCAGTTGTGGGCTCGCCGGCGCCCCCAGGCTGCACCCGCTCCACGACTTTCACCTGGGGACGGCCGGACTTGGGGTGCTTCAGCCCTTCTTGGTCTCCCAGAAGATGCGGTCGATCTCTGCGATGTGGCGTAGCAGTTCGTCCGCGACGGCGATGTCCACCGTGTGCTTGGCCTCGCCGGCGGCCTTGGTCGCCTTCCAGAAAAGCTCGTGCAGCTCGGGGTACTTCTCCAGGTGGGCGGGCTTGAAGTAGTCAGTCCAGAGCACCCAGAGGTGGTGCTTGCACAACTCGGCCCTCTCTTCCTTGATGAAGAGGGCGCGGGCCCGGAACGTCTCGTCGCTCGAAGCGTGGTACTTCTCCATGATGGCTTTCACGGAATCGGCTTCCACCCGCGCCTGCACCGGGTCGTAGACGCCGCACGGCAGGTCGCAGTGGGCGTGGGCGGGGCGGGGCTCGCTCAGCCGGTCGGCCAGGACAAGCACTTTCGCCAGCAAGTTCATAAGAGGCTCCTCTCCGTCGTCGTTTGTGATATGGCTACGTCCCGTGGGGCACGGTCCAGGGACACGCTATAGCGCTTCCGGACGCAAACGCCCACCCTTCCTCCCCGGTCTCGCCGGCTCGGGCCTTGTCGCGCTCGTAGTGGCCCTAGCGCTCCGCCTCTTCCAACGCGTCACCGTGGTGGGTGACAGCATGGCCCCCCGGCTGCAACCGGGTGACCGGCTGCTCGTCCGTAAGGCTTCACGCCGGCGCCGGCGCGTGCCGGCTCTTCGCGCCGGTGACATCGTGGTGGCCAACGACCCCCGCCAGCCGGCGCGGGCCTTGGTGAAACGGGTGGCCGCAACGGAGGGCTCCCTCGTATGGCTCGTTGGTGACAACCCCGGCCACAGCACAGATAGCCGGGACTTCGGCCCGGTCCCGCTCGAGAGCGTCCTCGGGAGGGCCATCTACCGGTACTCCCCGCCGGCGAGGGCCGGCCGCCTGCCCCCTCGAGATGGACGCCCCGATGGGACGAGCCAGCTTCGTCGAAGAGGGAGAGCCCTACTTATTCGGGCACCAGCCAGTGCCGCAAGAGCTGCTCGCGCCGTTCGGCCCAGTCTTCGGCCGTGATGCCGAAGCGGACGTGGTCCTCCCAGACGCCGTTTATCTCGAGGTACCTGAGCGCCGTACCCTCGTTGCGGAGGCCCAGCTTCTCTGCCACGCGCAGGCTGGGCTTGTTGCGGGGGATTATCGACACCTGGAGCCGGTGCAGCATGAGGTCTTCGAAGGCGAACCGTGCGACCACGACGAAAGCCTCCGGTATGTAACCGTGGCCCGCCCTCGCTTGGTCGACCCAGTAGCCGATGTAGGCGTTTTGGAACGGCCCGCGCTGCACCGAAGAGATGTTGATCTCCCCGGCGAACTGGTCTTCGACGAAGACCCCGAAGCCATAACCCGTGCCGAGCTCGCGCTCGCGCTGGCGGGCGCTGCAGCGTGCCACGAAGGCGCGCCGGTCGGTGACCGGGTCGGGCTGGCCGGGGACGGGGCGCGGCTCCCATTTGAGGAGCCATTCCCGGCTGCGGAGGCGGACCTGGCGCCAG
>JAJZYO010000298.1 GCA_021798075.1 Actinomycetes bacterium | reverse complement strand
CTTCCTCCCCCCTGCGCACCTGTCGTGGATCGCGAACTTCAAGTCGCTCTTCAGCTACGGGGGGTCGTACTTCGGCTGGTGGCTGCTCAACAGTTTCATCTATTCGACGGTGACCGCGACGCTGGCCACCGCCGTGTCGACCCTATGCGGCTTCGGACTTGCCAAGTACAGTTTCAAGGGCCGGGGGGCGATCTTGGCCATCGTGCTCGGGTCATTTGTCGTGCCGTCCACGGCCCTGGTGCTGCCCATCTTCCTGCTTGAACACTTCATCGGCCTCACCAACACTTACGAAGGCGTGATACTGCCCCTCATCGTCTACCCCTTCGGTGTCTATTTCATGTCGATCTACTGCGCAGACGCCGTACCCGACGTGCTCATGGACTCGTCGCGCATGGACGGGGCCGGCGAGCTGCGAACGCTCTGGCAGATCGCTCGGCCTATTTTGATGCCCGGGATGGTGACGCTGTTCCTCTTGGAGTTCATCGGTACCTGGAACAACTTCTTCTTACCCCTCGTCCTCCTCGGGAGCCAGAAGCTCTTCCCAGTAACTGTCGGTCTGTCCGCTTGGTCGAGCGCCCTGAACATCGCCGGTGCCGGCCAACCCCTTTACCCGGAGGTCATCTTGGGCTCCCTCGTATCCGTGTTGCCGATGCTGATATTGTTCCCCTTCCTCCAGAAGTACATAGCGCGAGGGCTTACCTTCGGGGCGGTGGCAGGTGAATAGCACGCGGCCCGACTGGCAGGACCACAACGTCCTACAGCGGGGACGCCTCGCCCCTCGCGCCTCCTACATCCCTTTTGCCGACGCGGCCGCAGCGCGCTCTCATGACCCGGCACTCTCGCCGAGGGTGCGCTCGCTGTCTGGCGCCTGGCGTTTCCACCTGGCGCCACGGCCCGAAGCGGTGCCAGCGGGTGTCGAACGGGCCGACTTCGACGACGGGGCTTGGGCGGAGATCCCCGTCCCCTCGCACTGGCAGCTGGAGGGCCACGGGAGGCCCCAGTACACCAACGTCATCTACCCGTTCCCCGTCGAAGCACCGCTTGTACCGTCTGAAAACCCGACTGGGTGCTACCGGCGGGAGGTGACGCTGGAGCCTGAATGGCTTGAAAAGGGCACCCTTGTCTGCCGCTTTGAAGGCGTTGACAGCGCGTTCCACCTGTTTTGGAACGGGGTGCCGGTCGGCTACAGCCAGGGCGCGCGCCTACCTGCGGAGTTCGACGTGAGCGAGTTTGCCCGCCCGGGCCGCAACGTCGTCACGGTCCTCGTGTACCAGTGGTCCGACGGGAGCTACCTGGAGGACCAGGACATGTGGTGGCTGTCTGGCATCTTCAGGGAGGCAAGCCTTATCTGGCGACCGCCGGTCTACCTGGCGGACGTGGCCGTAGACGCTCTTTACGACGTGAAAGGCGCCACGGGGTCGGTGGCGGTCCGGGTGGCCTTGGGCGGCGCAGCCCGTGGAGTTGCCGTCGAGGCGGAGGTGTACGATGGAACCCGCCTTGTCACGGGCGCCACGCTCGAGTTTGGGGGCACTAGCGCGACCGGTCGGCTCGACTGTGGGCGCGTAGGTGCCTGGTCGGCTGAGTCGCCTCGGCTTTACGAGCTAGTCGTCATCATACGTGAGGATGGTGGAGCCGTAGTCGAGGCGACCGCCGTCGCTATCGGTTTCCGCGACATACAACGGCGCGACGGCCTCATTTTCGTAAACGATGTCCCTATAACGCTGCGAGGGGTCAACCGCCACGAGTTCCACCCCGACTACGGCCGCGCTGTGCCACTTTCGGCGATGGTCGACGACATCTTGACCATGAAGCGCCACAACGTCAACGCCGTGAGGACGTCGCACTACCCCCCTGACCCTCGGTTTTTGGACCTCTGTGACCGCTACGGGCTTTATGTTATCGACGAGGCCGACCTCGAGTGCCATGGTATGGGCGTGGCTGGAGACCTTTCTCAACTTTCCAACGACGTGTCATGGCGGCCGGCTTATATCGACCGGTTGGAGCGCATGGTCGCGCGCGACAGGAACCATCCGAGCGTGATCTTCTGGTCGCTTGGCAACGAGTCGGGGTGCGGCTCCAACCACACGGCCATGGCCGACAGGGCTCGCGAGATGGACCCGAGCCGCCTTATCCACTACGAGGGCTGCCGCAAGGCGGAGATGGCCGACGTGTACGGCACCATGTACACGACCCACGAAGAGCTGGAGGCGCTCGGCAAGAAGACGGACCTCGACAAGCCCCATGTCCTCACGGAGTACGGCCACGCAATGGGCAACGGGCCAGGTGGTCTGAAGGAGTACTGGGAACTGATCGAGCGCTACCCGCGGCTGATGGGCGGTTTCGTGTGGGAGTGGCTCGACCACGGGCTCAGGCTCCCCGGTCGGCCCGGCGCATTTGCGTACGGCGGTGACTTCGGCGACGAGCCCAACGACGGCAATTTCGTCATAGACGGCCTTTGCTTCCCGGACCGCAGCCCTTCGCCGGCTCTCGCCGAGCTGGCGAAGGTGACCCAGCCGGTGTCGGTTTCGTCGCAAGAAGCGGAACGAGACGCTCGCACCGTGCAGGATCTCGGGGGCAAGCTCGAGCTTCGGAACAGGCACGATTTCCTCTCGCTCTCGGAGTTCGAGGCGAGCTGGTCGCTCCAAGACGACGGCGTCGTGGTGGCCCGAGGGCCGCTCGGCCCGCTCTCGGCGGGCCCAGGCGAGGTAGAGGTCATAGAAGCCGGCCCATTCCCTCCCGTGAAGGGGGAGGCGGTGCTCGATGTCTCGGTGCGCACCTCCTCGACTTCGCCTTGGGCCCCCGGCGGCCACGAGGTGGCTTGGGAGCAGTTCGTGGTGGGGGGTGGCGGCACCACCCGCGGGCCGCGCTCGGGCCAGCCGGCTTCTCCGGCGGGTGCACCCGCCGTCACCAGGTGCCCCGACGGCGCGACCGTAAGCGGCGCCTCTTGGAAGGCGCGCTTCGCCGGCGGTGGCCTCGTCTCCTGGGTAGTAGGTGGTAACGAGCTCATTGACCGCCCGGCGCGGCTCGAGCTGTGGCGCGCCCCGACCGACAACGACCTCGGTCGCACCTTTGTCAACCCCGTTGCCGCCGAATGGGAGAAGGCCGGGCTCCACCGTTTGGAACAGCGCGTCGACCGCCTGGAGGTGGACGAGGGCGCGGCGCGCGTCACGATCGAGACCAGGGTCGCCCCTCCCAGCCTGGCCTGGGGTGTCAGGTGTACTTACAGCTACCACTTCGACGCCGGCGGCAGGTGTGCCCTGGTAGTGGAGGGACGGCCTGAGGGGGAAGCGCCGGCGACTTTCGCCAGGATCGGGCTCGCAATGGCCTTGGTGCCCGCCTTCAACGAGGTGGCCTGGTACGGGCTCGGCCCCCACGAAACCTACCCGGACTCGATGTGCGCCGGGCGGGTCGGGCGCTACCGTGCCTCGGTGGACGAGATGGAGACGCCCTATGTCGTGCCTCAGGAAAACGGCCATCGCAGCGAGACGCGGTGGTGCCAGCTCTCTGATGGCCAGCGCGGCCTCCTTGTAGTCGGAGCCCCGCGCTTCGGTTTCAGCGTGCACCGGTGGTCAACGGCGGCCCTGGCTGCGGCGAGGCACCGTGACGAGCTGGTCGCCGAGCCTCGGCTGTGGTTGCAGCTCGACCACCGCCAGCACGGCCTTGGCTCCGCGTCGTGCGGCCCTGGCCCCCTCGAGGAGTACCTGCTGAAGAGCGGCCCGTTCCGCTTCGCGCTCGGGTTCTGGCCGCGAGAGCAGGTGGCGGCCGACCCTGGGCCCGCAGCGAGGGACCTGGTGGGCTGGCTCGAGGCGAACAGCTAAGCGCCCGGTCGTCAGCTCTGGCGCAGCGAAGGACCCAGGCGTCAGCCCCGGCCTTCGAGGCGCCAGCGGACCATGCGGAAGCCATAGCCAACCGCGGCCCTCAGTGCTCCGGGGTCAGGCCTCGCGCTCTCGCCGCCGTTCAGCAGCGGGATGAAGCGGG
>JAJZYO010000297.1 GCA_021798075.1 Actinomycetes bacterium | reverse complement strand
GTTGATCGCATACGACTGCGAGGCGTCCGCGTCGACCACGAGGAACTCGTCTGCAGGGGCCACCCGGTCGGGCTCGGAGACTGGGACCGTGACCTGACGGTCTCTCACGGCCTGGGCCGCCGGCTCGTATCCGGCGATGGCGCACAGCAGGTCAGACGCAACCAGCGCGTCCATCCCGTTCTCTATGTCTTTGACCATCTCCCACTTGGCGTAGGAGAAGTTGCCCAGCACCACCCGTGGAGAGATGGCAAACCCCGGCACCGTCGAGGCGTTCTTGCCGATCCGCTCGAACAGTGCGCTCGGGTCCGGAGCGCCGTCTCCCCCCTCGTCGAGGAGGTCGAGAAGCTCGCCAGGGCCCACCTCGACGTTAAACTCGTTGCGCAACATGTACGCGAGGGTGGGGTTGAGCTCCCATTCCCCCGGTAAGGCCAGCTCGAAGCTTTCCTCGGCGCGACCCCTGGGGGACAGCGCTGCTTGGCGTAGGAGCACCGGAGCAGCCGGGACGGCGGCGGACCTCTCATTGGTCCATGTCGCCATCCCCCAGGCGAGGTGCAGGGTCCGTAGGCCCCGTTCATCGAAGTTCTCAGCCGCTTTGGCACTTATGGTCCGAGCACGCTTCGACGCTTCCGGCCTACCGCCGATGCCGAAAAGGTCGGTCAGGGCAACAGGTACCGAGGCCAACAGCTCGGTGACTGCCGCAGGGTTGGCAGCAGAACCGGGCCCGAGGTCCAAGGTGCCCACCTTCAGGTCCCTGTAGTACAGAAGGGTGTTGCGGCCACCCAAGTCGACCAGCTGGCCCTTCCAGACTTCTTGAGCCCGCTGGATGGCATTCAGTCGAGAGGAGCCAGCAGCGTCCCCCGTGTCCATAGGTGGCGGAGGCGATGGCTGACTATTCATCCAGGTCATCTAGTGGTCCGTCGCGAAATTGAGTCGGGCGAGAGCAGTTCGTCCTCGCTGGGCTTTGGCAGTGATCTCTTCCACGGTCTTGTGCCCGACGAAGGGCTTGGGGTCGACGTTCCAGTTGTCGGTCCAGCCGGTGAGCGCTTCGAGCAGCTTGTCCAGGCTAGTGAAGACGCCGCGCTGTAACCGTTGTTCGGTGAGCTCGCGGAACGAGCGCTCTACAAGCTTGAGCCGCGAGGAGCTGGTCGGCGTGAGGTGCAGGTGCCATCGGGTCTGCTTGAGGCGGGCAAGCGAGTTGGTGACCTCAGATGGCTTGTCGGCAGAAAGGTCGTCCAGTACGACACGGACGTCAAGGCCGGCGGGGACGCTGGTGTCTATCAGCTTGAAACAAGCCAGGACGTCGGTTGCGCCATGACGCTTGCGCAGGGCGTGGAGGACCTTGCCGGTAGCTGTGCCCAAGGCAGCGAAGGGGTCGACCGTCCCGTTGCGCTTGTAGTCGTGGGTTATGGTGCCGGCGCGTCCGGGTTTTAGCGGCAGGCTTGGCTCGGAGCGGTCCAGGGCCTGACACCCCGTCTTCTCGTCGAAGCAGAACACCACCGCCCGCTCCGACGGGTCGAGGCGGAGGCCGACGACGTCGACCAGCTTGGACTCGAAGTCGGGGTCGTTCGACAACTGAACGTCTCGGTCGGCCAGGGCTTCAGCTTGTGGTCGCGCCACACACGGGCCACGGTGTCCTTGCCTGGCGCCGTACCGACGCCGGCGACAGGCCTCGAGCTAGGAGCGATCGGCAGTAGGCGTCGATCTCACGCGCAGTCAGCCGGTCGATGCGCTTGGTGCCGAGCGGCGGGACGATGTGGCGCTTCGCCGGGCGCCGGTACTCGAACACGGTACGGAGTGTCCGTTGGGGGGCGATATCGTCCAGCCAGCGCTCCTGGAGTTGCTCCACGGTCGTGGTCTGCCCGGCCGTCACGTTGCCACTGGAGAGGTCGGTGATCAGCTTGGCGAGGGCCTTCTGGGCGTCCCGCTTGTTGCCGTGCACCGTCCGGTTGACGTGAGCGGCCTTGCTGTCGACCCGCTCGGAGTAGGCGCGGATGAGCCATTCGCTGGAGCCCTTCTCCGTCATGGAGCCCTTCATCGTGCCTCCAGCCTCAGCTGGCCCATGGGGGACCAAATGTTCCACCGCGGAGTCTACGGGACGGGTGTGACCGCAACGGACGAAGGGAAGGGCCAGTTCAGAGGACCTTTTTAAGGTGGGGGCGGGGAGGATCGAACTCCCGACGCGCAGATTAAAAGTCTGCCGGTCTGCCACTGACCTACGCCCCCGTGCTCGTCGCCGGGCTGTCAGCAGTGCCTCATCCTAGGTTGGCCGCTCCCACCGGCAGGAGCATCAGCAGGCCGAGCACGACCGAGGAGGCCAGGACCACCGCGACATCGGCCACCACGGGCCGGCGCTGGTGGCGCGCCCAGACGAAGCCGAGCATGACGACGAGGCCGGCCACCAGGCCTCCCACGTGCGCCTCCCAGGAGATCCCGGGGACGCCGAAGTCGATCACGAGGTTGAGCACGATGACCCCGACGATGCTCGAGGTGTTCACCGACGCCCGGCGGGCCAGGACGAAGTAGGCGCTGAAGATCCCGAACACGGCCCCCGAGGAGCCGGCGCTGGCCACGTCGGGGGCGGTCAGCAGGTAGCAGGCGACGTTCCCGGCCACCCCGGCCAATAGGAACAGGGCCAGGTAGCGCCACCGCCCGATGGCGGGCTCCACGGCCCGGCCGATGAGGACCAGGGCGAACATGTCCATCCCGATGTGGAGCACGTTGTAGTGGATGAAGATGGCGGTGAACAGGCGGTACCACTGGCCGTTGGAGACCTGGGCACCCCACTCCACCGCGTCGTAGACGACGCTGGGGGAGTTCTGGCTCACCAGGAAGACCAGTACGCACACGATGGCTATTGCCGCTGTCACCGGAGCGTTGCGCAGCCCGAAGAGGCCGCCCTGGCTGGTCCGCCGGCCACCCGAGGGTGCTGCCCGGTGGGCACAGCGTTGACAGAGCCAGCCCACCGGGGCACCGACCATGCACTCGGTGCATATGGGCTGGCCGCAGGAGCGGCACGCGGCGCTGGCCACCCGGTCGCGGTGGAGGTGGCAGCGCGCGCCCGGGGGCAGCCCGACGGGGCCCTGGTACGGGTCGTGGTCCCCGGCCCCGCCGGGGCCGGCCGGGGGGTGCCCGGGATAGGCCGCAGGCGGGGTGACCGCAGGCGGCCCGGCTGGTGGGGGGATCGGGCCCTGAGGCCAGCGGGGTGCCTCCTCGGGCGGGTACTGGCTCACGGCTTGGGGCCTGAGCCGCCCCCGTCGCCCTGAGCCTGCTCGGCCGGGCCGGACGGGAGGTCGGAGGGCACGTTCCAGTGCCTGACCGCAGGCTGGCCGTGCTCCCAGCCAAGGACGCTCAGCGTTGCTGTGCCGAGGGTGAACAGACGGCCGTGGTCGACGGGGCACGCCGTCCAGCGGGCGGCCACGGCTCTGAGGACGTGGCCATGGGCGAAGGCGACCGCTCTCTGCCCCGTGCCCAGGTCACGTACCCGGTCCACGAACCGGTCGACCCGGGCGCCGACCGCCTTGTCGTCCTCACCGCCGGGCCAGGGGCCCTTCCAGATGGTCCAACCGGGGTACTGCTCGCGGATCTCGGGCGTGGTCAGGCCCTCGAGGTCGCCGTAGTCCCACTCGTGCAGGTCGGGGTCCAGCTCCGGTTGGTAGCCCGCGAGTTCGGCCGTGGCCCGCGCCCTGCGCATGGGGCTCGAGGTGACCAGGTCGAACTGTCGGCCCCCCAGGGCGCGGCCGACCGCCATCGCCTCATCGCGCCCCTTGGCCGTCAGCTCCAGGTCGGTGTGGCTGGTGTGCTGGCCGCTCCGGCTCCACGGCGTCTCGCCGTGGCGGACCAGCCACAGCTCGGGCTGGTTCATTGGGCGGCACCCGCGTAGCAGGTCAGGGCATGTCGAGGGCGCTCTACCACCCTTGGAACCCTACCGGCGGGGGCGCTCAGGCGTCTCGCCGGTCCATCAGGTAGCCGGCCGCCAGGAGCAGGGCCAC
>JAJZYO010000296.1 GCA_021798075.1 Actinomycetes bacterium | reverse complement strand
CAAGGCGGCCTTCGAAAAGGGGGCCTGGCGAGACCTCCCTCCCAGCCAGAGGGCGCGAGTCCTCAACCGCTTTGCCGACCTTATAGAAGACGAACTGGATGAGCTTTACGTCCTGGAGACTGCCAACAACGGGAGGCCCATAAGGGAAACCCGTGCCCAGGTAGCCAGGGTCCCGGAGTGGTACCGCTACAACGCCGCCCTGCTCCTCGCCGACCGGAGCGACGTCGTGCCGATGGGCGGCCCGTACTTCTCTTACACGTCGCGTTTCCCGCTCGGCGTCGCCGGGATAATCTCGTCGTTCAACCACCCGCTCATGATCGGGTCCAAGAGCCTCGCACCGGCCCTTGCGACGGGCAACAGCGTCGTGTTGAAGCCATCCGAGCTCACACCGTTGACGAGCCTCAGGTTGGCGGGGCTGGCGCTCGAGGCGGGGATCCCGCCCGGCGTCCTAAACGTCGTCGTCGGCCTGGGCGCCGTCGCCGGCAGGGCCCTGTCCGCGCACCCCGACGTAGCCAAGGTTTCCTTTACGGGAGGCACCGAAGCCGGTCGGGCGGTGGCAGAGGCCGCCGCGCGGCGCTTCGCCAAGGCGACGGTCGAAGTCGGCGGCAAGACGCCCGTGCTCATATTCGCGGACACCCCCCTCGAAGACGCCGTACGCGGTGCGCTCTTCGGTGGCTTCGTCGCGGCGGGCCAGACTTGCATCGCCGGCACCAGGCTCCTCGTCGAAGAGAGCATCCACGACGAGCTCGTGTCCCGCCTTGTCGAGGCGGTCTCGAGGCTCAATATGGGAGATCCGCGCTCCGTAGACACAGACGTGGGGCCAGTGATATCCGCACCAGCACGGGAACGGGTCCTCCGCTGCATCGACGACGCCGTCTCCGAGGGAGCGGCCCTCGCCATCGGCGGGGGGAGCGCCCGGCCCGACAGTGCCCCCGACGGCTATTTCGTAGAGCCGACGGTCTTCACGGGCGTGACAAACGAAATGGGCGTCGCCCGGCGAGAGATCTTCGGGCCTGTGCTGGTCGTTGTCCCCTTCTCGGGCGAAAGAGAGGCGGTCCGCCTCGCCAACGACTCACCCTTCGGGCTCGGCTCTGCGATCTGGACTAGGGACGTGGCCCGGGCGCACCGCGTGGCCGGCGCGCTCACGCACGGGATCGTCTGGGTCAACGACCATCACCGCCTCGACCCGGCGTCGCCTTGGGGAGGAGTGCGCGACAGTGGCACCGGCAGGGAAGGCGGTTGGGAATCGTTCCACGATTTCACCCACCTGAGGGCCGTCACCGTGCGCACGGCCGAGGAGCCTGCCGACTGGTTCGGCGGGCACGAAGAAAGGCTCAATTGACCATGGCCCTGATAGAGGTCGAGGGGCTCGGCATCCGCCAAGACGGGCCGGTTGTCGAGGTGACGCTCAGGCGTGGCGAGGCCAACTTGATGTCGATGGAAATGTGCAGGGCCCTCACCCAACTGCTCCTCTACCCGCCGGCCGGGGCCAGGGTCATGCACCTGCGCTCGGGCGCCCCTGCTTTTTGCCTAGGGCGTGACCGGGGCCACGCCGGCGAAGACGGTCTTCGAGAGGAGGCAGAGACCCTCGTCGGCCTCAACCGGGCGCTGTCCGCCGGCGAGCTCGTAACCGTCGCCGAAGTGGCAGGCGACGCCGCAGGATATGGCGTCGGGCTCGCCGCCCTGGCGGACCTGTCGTTCGTCGCTCCCACCGCGCGCTTTTGGTTCCCCGAGGTGGGAGCGGGGCTAGCGCCGACCGTGGTCCTGGCCTGGCTGCCACGCCTGATTGGCCGAAGCCGGGCGTTCTGGCTGGTTGCGTCGGGCGCAAAGATCGATGGCAGAAAAGCAGTGGAGCTCGGGCTCTTCACGGGCGCGCCGGAGAGCAGCGAGCAACTTCCCGAGCTCGTGGCGAGCGAGATCGAGGGCCTATTACGCCACTCCGCCCTTCCCCAGCGGGAAATACGCGCGTTCCTCAACGAGACCCTCGGTGCCGGTTTGGACACGCTAGACGAGCTTTCGGTCGACCGCCTGGTCGCGAACTCCTTACGCTTGGGGCAGGCCTCCCACGCGGTTGCCGATAACTAGGCCAGAGCTCGGCTGAAGTGGCTCTGGTGGAGCCGCCGCTAGGCGCCGGCGACGGCCTCCGGCAAGGGGAACGCCGGCAATCCATCGATGCTTTGGGCATTTTTCTCCTGCCGGTAGGCATCGAGGCCTTCGGGGCCTTTCGACTCGGCCCAACGCTCCATGTCATGGCGCTCGCCCTCGAAGCGCATGATGGGGACGCCGTACCCGCAGGAAGTAGAGATGCGCTCTACGTCCACGAGGACCACCGCCCGTGCCCCGGGCCGCTCGGGGAAGCGAGCCGACAAGCCGTCAAAGCGGCCGTCCCGAGGAACGACCACCTCGCCCCTCCCGTGCAGGCGCACGATCTTGGGAGGGCCGTCGAAAGAGCAGAACATGAGTACTATGCGGCCGTTCTCCCTGAGGTGGGCGACCGTCTCGGCGCCGCTCCCGGTCAGGTCGCGATAAGCAACCTCACGCTCGCCGAGCACGGCAAAGGAGCCGGCGCCACCCTTGGGGGAGCAATTGACATGGCCGGCGCCAGAGAGCGGCGCGCTCGCCACGAAGAAAAGGGGCTGCGCGAGGAGCCAGGTCGCGAGACGTTCGTCGATGCTGTCGTAGGTGCGTCCCATGCTCCCGAGTATCGCGCGGCGGGAGCGGGAGGCCGGCCGGTGAGAAATGCCCTTGACAGTATGCTCTAGATAAAGTATTCTGATCTGGTGCCCAGGCTGAACCGGTCAAACCCCCTGGCACTGGCCGTGCTCATCAGCCTCATGGAAGCCCCCATGCACCCCTACCAGGTGGCCCAGACTCTGAGGTCGAGGGCCAAGGAGGAGAGCGTCAAGCTCAACTTCGGGTCGCTCTACGCGGTGGTCGAGTCACTGGAGCGCCGGGGCCTCATCCGGCCCCGGGAAACGCTCCGGGAGGGGCGCCGGCCCGAGCGCACGGTCTACGAGATCACTGACACCGGCGCCCGCGAAGCACTGGACTGGCTGGGAGAGCTGCTCTCCGTCCCGGCAAAGGAGTACCCCCAGTTCATGGCGGGCCTCTCGTTCATGCCGGCGCTCCCCCCCGAAGAAGTCCTGACTGCGCTCGAGTACCGGGCCAGGGCCATAGAAGTGCGCCTGGCAATGCTGCGGGCGACTGCAAGGGCCGCGGCCGAGGCCGGGCTCCCCCGCCTCTTCTCGATCGAAGGCGAGTACGAGGAGTGCATCCTGTCGGCCGAGCTCGACTTCGTCGAGAGGACCGCCAAGGAGATACGTTACGGCTCCCTCGAGGGGATCGAGCTCTGGCGGGGTTTCCATGCCGACGACGAAACCCGCGAGCACCTCCTGGCCGAGATGGGCGGGGCCCTGCCCTGGGACCTGCCCTGGGACGGGGGAAAGGAGGGGCCCGGAGCCACTTGAGGACGCCCTGACGAGCCCTGGGCCGGTGTTGGCGCACGCGGCCCCGGGCTCTTCCACGAACCACAAGGCCCTGGAGGGCCTGCGCTCGCATTGGCAAGTACCAGCGTAGGCGTTCCTCCCGGGCACCCACATCACAAGATGCGAGAAAGGAACGCACTACTCATGCCAGATCTCATCGAGGCTCGAGGCCTCGTCAAACGCTTCAGGAAGGTCGTGGCCCTAGATGGCCTCGACCTGCGTGTACCCGCCGGCCAGGTGACAGCGGTCCTCGGCCCGAACGGTGCCGGCAAGACGACCTTCGTCCGCGCCGTCGCCACGCTTCTCCGGCCCGACGCCGGCAGGCTAAATGTGCTCGGCCACGACACGGCCCGCGACACGATGGCCGTACGCCGCCTGATCGGCCTCGCCGGCCAGTCCGCCGCCGTCGAGCCGACCATGACCGGGCGGGAAAACCTCGTGATGGTCGCCCGCCTTTACGGGCGGAGCCGCAAAGAAGCCCGGCAAAGGGCCGCGGATGTCCTCGAACGC
>JAJZYO010000295.1 GCA_021798075.1 Actinomycetes bacterium | reverse complement strand
CGGCTTGTCCAAGGAGCAGATCAACCACGTCGTGCTGGTCGGCGGCGCGACCCGCATGCCGGCAGTCCAGGACCTCGTGCGCGGCCTCACCGGCAAGGAACCCCACAAGGGTGTCAACCCCGACGAGGTCGTCGCCGTGGGCGCCGCCATCCAGGCCGGGGTGCTGAAGGGAGAGGTGAAGGACATCCTGCTGCTCGACGTCACCCCGCTCTCCCTCGGCATCGAGACCAAGGGCGGCGTGATGACGAAATTGATCGAGCGCAACACGACCATACCGACCAAGAAGACCGAGGTCTTCACCACCGCCGAGGACATGCAGCCCTCGGTCGAGATCCACGTGCTCCAAGGCGAGCGCGAGATGGCGATGTACAACAAGACGCTCGGCAAGTTCCAGCTCGTCGACCTGCCGCCGGCGCCCAGGGGCATCCCGCAGATCGAGGTCACCTTCGACATCGACGCCAACGGCATCGTGCATGTGTCGGCGCGCGACCGGGCGACAGGCAAGGAGCAGTCCATGACCATCACCGGCCAGAGCGCCCTCCAAAAGGACGAGATCGACCGCATGGTGCACGACGCCGAGGCGCACGCTGCCGACGACAAGAAGCGCCGGGAGGAAGCCGAGATCCGCAACAACGCCGACTCTCTCGTCTACCAGACCGAAAAGATGCTGAAGGACCAGGCCAGCTCGTTTAGTGGGGCCGAGAAGGACCGCGTCGAGTCCGACCTCAAGTCCCTGAAGGACGCACTTTCGGGTAACGACACCGAGGCCATCAAGTCCGCCACGGAGCGGCTCGCCGGAGGGGTCCAAGAGCTCGGCAAGAGGCTCTACGAAGCCGCCGCGGCCTCCTCTGAGACGCCACCGCCCGGTGATGGCGCGACGGCTGGCACCTACGCGGGTGCGGGTGCGGGCAACGGGGCCGGCGACGAAGAGGTCGTGGACGCCGAGATCGTCGACGAGGGCGGGAAGAGCTGATGGGCCCCGGTACCAACCAGCAACGCTGGGCGGAGGCGCCAGAAGGTTCCCAGCCGGAAGACAACGGGGGCGCCGGCGCTCACGCCGGCGGTCCTTTGCCCCAGGCTGAGGCGTCTGGCGCGCCGCCCGGCCGTTTGGCCCACGACGCCGGGACGCCTGAACAGCCGCCCGGTGAGCGCGGCCCCCGCGCCGAGGGCGGAACTGGCGGCGAAGCGCCAGAGGGCGCCGGCGACGAGCAGGTGCCGGGCACCGCGGGCCCTACTTCTGCGCCCGCCGCCGAAGCCGACCTGGCTTCGCTGCTGGTAGAAGTCGAGCACCAGCGCGACGAGTACCTCGACGCGCTCCGCCGCCTGCAGGCCGAGTTCGACAACTACCGCAAACGCATGGAGCGCCACCAGCGGGAGGTCGCAGACAACGCCGCCGGCAGGTTGGTGAAGGAGCTCCTGCCCGTCTTGGACACGGCCGACCTGGCCCTTGCCCATGGGGGCGGGGAAGAAGTGAAGCACGTCGCGGGCGCCCTTTTCGACATACTCTCCAAGCAGGGCTTGGAACGCATCGACCCCGAGGGCCAGCCCTTCGACCCCGAGCACCACGACGCGGTCGCCCACGAGCCGGCTGAAAGCGACGACACCGCCGAGCCCCTCGTCAGCGAAGTGATGCGCGCCGGCTACCGCTGGAATGGCCGCGCCCTGCGTCCGGCCATGGTGAAGGTCAGGGGCTGAACATGGCACCTCAGCGCGAGTGGCTGGACAAGGACTACTACAAGGTCCTCGGCGTCTCGAAAGACGCCTCGGACAAGGAGATCGCTCGCGCCTACCGCAAGCTTGCCAAGCAGTACCACCCAGACGCCCACCCAGGCTCGGAAGAGCGCTTCAAGGAGATCTCGGCCGCCTACGACGTGGTAGGCGACGCAGCCAAGCGCAAGGAGTACGACGAGGTCCGTTCCCTCTCGGAGAGAGGGTTCGCCGGCAACCCCTTCGCCGGCGCCGGCGCGAACGGCAGTGGTGCCACCTTCTCGAGCTTCGGGATGGACGACCTCGGCGACCTGCTCGGCAACATCTTCGGCCGCGCATCCAGGAGGGGCCGTCCCGGCACCGCCGGCCCCGGGCCGGGCGGAGCGCTCGGGCCGCAGCGTGGGCAGGACATCGAGGCACAGCTGCACCTGTCTTTTGCCGACGCCGTGCACGGCGCGACCACCACTGTCAACGTGACCTCCGACGCCGTGTGCTCGACCTGCCATGGCTCCGGCGCGGCGCCAGGGACCGCTCCTGCGGCGTGCTCGGTCTGCGGCGGGCGCGGAGTGGTCAACGAAAACCAGGGCATGTTCTCCTTCAGCCAGCCCTGCCCCGCTTGCGGCGGTACCGGGACGAAGGTGGAGGTACCCTGCCCCGCCTGCCACGGCCGGGGGACCGAGCGGCGCGCCCGCCAGGTGAAGGCGCGCATCCCACCCGGCGTCGAGGACGGCCAGCGCATCAGGCTCCCCCGTCGCGGGGGGGCAGGGCGCTTCGGCGGCCCGCCAGGCGACCTCTACGTCGTCGTTCGGGTCGCGCCCGACCCGGTTTTCACGCAAAGAGGTCACGACCTCCAGGTGAGGGTGCCCATCACCTTCGCCGAAGCGGCCCTCGGCACGACCGTTTCGGTGCCGACGTTGGACGGCAAGCCGGTGTCGGTAAAGGTCCCCGCGGGGACGCGCTCGGGCAAGGTGTTCCGGGTGAAGGGCCACGGCGTACCGGCGCCCGGGAAACCGGGGGACCTCCTGGTGAGCTTCGACATCGACGTACCGGAAAAGTTGTCTGCCGAACAGAAGCGCGCCGTCGAAGCCTTGGCGCGAGCTTCCGAGCGCGAGGGCGACAAGCTCCGTGAGAAATTGGGGGCCTCGGCCCGGTGAACGAGAGCCTGATGAACGAGAGCCCCAATGGTAAGCGGGGAGGCAGGCCCGCCGGCAAGAGGGACCGCCCCATGGCGGTCTATGTCATCTCGGTGGCGGCCGAGTTGGCCGGCGTGCACCCCCAGACACTTCGGATCTACGAGCGCAAAGGCCTTCTCGGCCCGGCGCGCACCCTCGGGGGCAGCCGGCGCTACAGCGACGAGGACATCGCCCTCTTGCGCCGGATACAGGACCTCACCTCGTCAGGGCTCAACCTGGAAGGGGTAAGGCGGGTGATCGAGCTCGAGGCCGAAGTCGCGAGGCTCCGCAAGGAACTCGAGCAGGCGAGAGCAGAAGCCCGCCACGCGGTCGAGCAGGTGCACCGCCAGTACCGCCGCGACCTCGTGCCCCTCAACCTCTCGCCGGTGCGCTGGCTGCCCGGCCAGCGCTGACTATTCGAAGGAGTTAGACCAAGAAGATGGCCATCGACGCCAACCGCTGGACCCAGCGGACACAAGAAGCTTTCAGCGCTGCAGTCGCCGACGCGCGCGCCCGCAACAACCCCGAGGTCATGCCCGAGCACCTCCTCCTCGCCTTGATCGGCCAGGAGGGCACCGCCGTGCTGCCCGTGCTCGACCGGGTCGGGGTCGAGTTGCTGCCCCTGCGCAACCGCTTGGAGGAGGCGCTCGGCAAACTGCCGCACAGTTACGGAGGCGAGAGCGCCGCGCTCTCGCGCCAGGCCCGGGACATCTTGGAGGAGGCCGGCCGTGAGCGCGATCGCCTCGGCGACGAGTACCTGTCGGTGGAGCACCTCCTGCTCACCTTTTCCAAGCTCATCGGCGTCGGCCGGGACAAGCTGCTCGAAGCGCTGAAGGAGGTGCGGGGCAGCCACCGAGTCACGAGCCAAAACCCAGAAGACGCCTACCAGGCGTTGGAGAAATACGGCCGCGACCTGACCGAGGAGGCCCGGCGCGGCAAGCTCGACCCCGTCATCGGGCGCGACGAGGAGATCCGCCGCGTGATCCAGGTGCTCTCCCGGCGCACCAAGAACAACCCCGTGCTGATCGGCGAACCAGGTGTCGGCAAGACGGCGATCGTCGAGGGGCTCGCCCGCCGTATCGTCGAGGGCGACGTGCCCGAGAGCCTGCGCGGCAAGCGG
>JAJZYO010000294.1 GCA_021798075.1 Actinomycetes bacterium | reverse complement strand
CGGCCGACCTAAACCAAGATGTGTAGATATGCCGGTGATCCACCACCCCTCTCCGCGCAGTCGTAGAGGCTGTCGGAGGAGACGAACAGGAGGATCACCTTGGAGCATTGGCAACCGTGTCGGACAGAGAGAGCGGACGGGCAAGTAAGCCTCGGTCACCCGCTCGTCGACGAGTACTTGGAGCTGGTCTGGGCGCGCTGGCGGCGCAACACGCTTCTCGCCACGGCCTTTGACCTGAAGGTCTTTTTCAGCACCGTCAAGAAGGAACCGCTCGAGGTCAGCACCACTGACGTCCTCGGCTTCCTGAGGGCGCAGCGACGCGGGACGGGTCAAGTTGTCCGTATCTCCGATGGTTCTTCGGCGATGGCACTTTCGACCCTGCAACGGCGGCTGTCGAGCCTGTCGAGCTTTTACGCCTACCTGGTGGCGACCAACCGCCTCTCGCGGAGCCCGGTGCTGCGGGGCCTGGCCACCCGGGCCTCGGTGAAACGGGGCCGTCGGGGCTCGCCTCTTGTGCGATCGGCTCGTCCGCTGCCAAAAGTCCTCGAGCCCGCCGAAGTGATGGCACTGCTCGGGGCGCTCCGCAAATGGAGGGACAGGGCCATGGTCGAGGCCATGGTGCTCGGCGGCCCCCGGCGTGCCGAAGTGCTCGGGCTGCGCTTGGAGGACCTACGCCCAGGTGAGCGACGGGTGTTTGTCGCTGACGGCGAGGGAGGCCATCAGCGCCTTGTGCCCATGTCACCTCGCTTTTTCGCCAGCGCGGCCAATCACCTGGACGCCGAGCGGCCAGCGGGTTGCGGGGCCGAGCAGTCTTCGTGGTGCTGAAGGGGCCCCACCGAGGGCAGCCCTTGACGGCCAAGGGCCTGGAGGAAGTGTTGGACGGGGCACGGAAACGAGCTGCCCAGGACCACGCCACCTGTCACGAACTGCGCCACACGTGCCTCACGAGGTTGCGGGAGGCGGGCATGGCCTTAGAAGCCGTGCAGGCCCAGGCAGGGCACCGCTCCGTTCTCGTCGGGTCGGTGGGTTCACCGAGACGGGCGCCCTAGGGGTCCTCGCCTGGCCCACGGGCGGCCGGCCGGGGGCGGGAACGCCGCGGGGCTCCGGCCAACGGCTCCGCCGGCGCCGCACTAGGGCGAGGCCGTCGGTCCACGCCACCCATCACGGCCCGGCATAGGCGCCAGAAAAAGGGCGCTCTCCCACAAATGGTCTCGAGCTCGCTCACGCTCGCCTGCCTCCGGCGGCTGTCTTCGGAGGCCGAGCAGTCCCGGGCGCGACTCCCCACTGCCCGGGTAAGGACCGCGTTCACGAACTACTACAAGCGTGACCCAGCGAAGTTCTCCTCACCGCACCCACATCAATGCCGGAAGTGCCGGATGAGAAGCGTCCATGAGCACAACGGTATATGTCATCGTAGCAGTTCTCGCATTTGTCGTGGTGGCCGCGCTGGCCGCTGCGGCTGTCCTTGCCTCCCGAAACCTCCAGCACAGGCGACTTCATGACCGCTTCGGCACGGAGTACGAATGGACAG
Source organism: Actinomycetes bacterium (assembly GCA_021798075.1). The sequence continues at coordinate 2,469 of JAJZYO010000294.1, read as the reverse complement.
TACAGGCAAAAGGTGACCGCAAGGAGGCAGAACTTGATCTCCGCGGCCGCGCTCGCCGGCGAAAGGGCCTCAAGTTGCGCGAGCTCAACCCCGAGGAGCGTGCCCATTATCAGCAGGAATGGCGGACAGTACAAGCTAACTTGGTCGACGCGCCCATCAAGGCACTAGGTCAGGCCGATGCCCTTATGACCAATATGATGCTGGTCGTGGGCTACCCCATGCAGGACTTCGACGATCAAGCGGACCTTGTGTCTGTCGATCACCCTGCGGTGGTAGAAAATTATCGCAAGGGGCGCAGAAATTGGTGTTACGGCGCCCCGCAGGTCGGCGGCGGATCAAGTGCAACCGCGATCTTTAGCCTGAGCGCTGTCCTACGAGAGGCGGAGGTGGGAACGGGTGACAGGGACGCTGCCAGCCGTAGTCGGCGCCTGACCTCTGAGGACATACATCGTTATGAGCGGATCGTCCAGGTCGGAGCCGTACCGAACGATGCGGACTTCGAGTGGGCTGCGTCCTGGGAAGACGGCGGTGGGAAAGCGGAAGGCGATCGACTTCTTCTGCCGCCAGAGATCTTTGGCGGCCAAGTACGCCCTGATCGGTGGAGACCAGCAGGACCATTCGGCCGATGACTGGGAGCGTGTGCTCGGGTCGGTGTCGGGCGAGGAGGTCGATGACGACCGTCTCCGCCTTATCTTCGTCGCCTGCCATCCTGTCCTGGCCCTTCCGGCCCGCGTGGCGTTGACCTTGCGCCTCGTGGGCGGCCTTACCGTACCCGAGATCGCCCGCGCCTACGTCGTCTCGGAGGCCACCATCGCGCAGCGCATCGTGCGAGCCAAGAGGACCATCGCCCGGGCCGGCGTGCCCTTCGAGGTTCCAGTCGGCGAGGAACGAGCATCGCGCTTGGGAGCGGTGCTGGAGGTCATCTATCTGATCTTCAACGAAGGCTATTCGGCCACCTCAGGGGAGGACTGGCTGCGTCCGGAGTTCTGCGGCGAGGCACTGCGCCTCGGCCGCGTGCTTGCCGGCCTTGTCCCCGACGAGCCCGAGGTGCACGGCCTCGTTGCCCTGATGGAGTTCCAGTCCTCCCGCCTGCGTGCCCGCGTCGGTCCCACCGGCGCTCCCGTCCTTCTTTTCAACCAGGACCGCCGCATGTGGGATCGCCTCCACATCGGGAGAGGCGAGGCCGCCCTCAGCCGCGCCGAGCGACTGGGCGCCGACCGAGGTCCCTACACCCTGCAGGCGGCCATCGCCGCCTGCCACGCCCGCTCCTTCAGGCCCGAGGAAACCGACTGGGAAGAGATCGTCGCCCTCTACACCGAGCTCGCCCGCGCTACGCCGTCCCCGATCATCGAGCTGAATCGCGCCGTAGCCGTCTCGTGGGCATCCGGGCCCAGGGACGCACTCCCACTGGTGGACCTTCTCGTCGCCACGGGCACACTCGAGCGCTACCACCTCCTCCACAGCGTGCGGGGTGACCTGCTCGACCGGTTGGGCCGCGGCGAAGAAGCAGCCTCAGAGTTCGAACGCGCCGCTGAACTGGCCACCAACGGCCAGGACCGCAGCCTCATGAGCGAGCGCGCTAAGGCCAGCCGCCTTAAGCGGGCGGCCGACGCCGGTGCCGTATGACCATCGACCTGCCTCACGAGTTGCCCGAGTCGTGTCGCGCTCAGGGCGTGCGCGGCCCGACGGTTCGCAGCGCATCGGCAACTTGTCCCGCCTACCCGGCGATCTGGGCGCTGCCGGCACTGTACCTGTAGCGCAGTTCAGCGACCGTGACGAAGGAGAACGGCCGACGGCTCGGCTTCGGTTCAAATCCCCCCTTCCCGACCGACCGACCGACCAGCCAACAAACCAGAAAAGTCCTTGTCAGAGGCGGTACGGCGACCTGAGGGAGAGCTACACGCCGCTCGGGGCTTCCGCGATGGCGTTCACGAGGGCAGGGTCCTCGTTTGGGCCCGAACATGCGTTTGAAGGCGAGCGGACGGCCGCCGCTTAAGCCCGGAGCTCGCCTGCTCAAGGGGCAGCTTGCCCTGCCGAAAGCAAACTATGGATCGGAGGCGCCCTGGCAACCAAGACACCCCGGAACCCCGCTGCCCGTTCGTTGAGATCCCCGACAACATCGAGCTTGGCCCTCACTGGGCCCTGATCAAAGGATTAGATCTGTCCGGGTCGCCTGGGGTCACCTCGGCGGCCGTCGGCGAACAGGGCACGGTGCTCATCGCAGCTGTCGGTGCTGTCGGCTCGCTCACAGCCCGGGCTGGGCAGCTCTATTGCGGTGAAGTCTGCCTGGAGCCGGCGATCGGCGAGTTGGCGGCAGCGCGCAGGGCCTTGGCTGACGATCTCCCCCCCGCCATGGCAGATGGTGCGACTTCGGTTCATGCTCTCCTCATCGTCCCGGACGCCCCTGTCACCTTCACTCACCGCGACGTCATCGTCACTTCAGCAGGACAGGCAGCCAATGCACTGTTC
>JAJZYO010000293.1 GCA_021798075.1 Actinomycetes bacterium | reverse complement strand
GGCTTGTGGCGCGCGGCACACGACGGCGGTTGCGCAACAGCGTGTTTGCTACCGACGCTGCGTTGGTGGTCATCGTCGGAGCGTTGTGCTGGTTGATCGGCTGGGAAGACTTCCTGATCGTGTGGGCGCCGGCGGCGTTGTTGGCCGGTTCTGTCGGCATCTGGCTGTTCTATGTGCAGCACCAGTTTGAGGACGCGTACTGGCAGCGCCAGGGCGAGTGGAGCTATGACGAGGCCGCGCTGCATGGCAGTTCGTACCTGAAGCTCCCGAAGCTGCTGCAGTTCTTTACTGGCAATATCGGACTGCATCATGTCCATCACCTAAACCCACGGATCCCGAACTACAACTTGCAGCGCGCTCACGACGAGAACGCTATTTTCGCGAGCGTCCGAACAGTCTCGGTCTGGGACGGACTTCGTGCCGTCAAGTTCAAGCTCTGGGATGAGGAGACGGGCCAGCTCGTTACCTTCGCCCAAGCCAACCTCCACGGGCAAGGGGTGCTCGCGTGACGTTGCTCGAGTTGTCGACCTCTTGACCGACGGTACTTGCCTCGGCCAGGAAGCTGCCCATTGATAGCCCTAACATCGGTGGCACCACCATTGGGCTGGTCGGGCGCCGGCCTTGGCTTAGCTTGAAAAGGCCCAGAAGCCTCCGAGCCAGCAAGGTAGCGAGCCAGCAAGGTAGCGATCTAGCAACCCATTTTGCCGATTGTGGAACGTCAACGGACCTGCTGTCTAGAGCCAAAATCCTGGCTCGCTCCCTCTGGGGCGAGGACGTAGTTTCCTGACGCGGCGGGGGATGTCCCACTCGTCGGGCTGTGAGCGGTCGGTCAGGTCGACAGTTTTCCCCGGGAGGGCGGCTGGCGCTCGGCGCGCAGCACAGACGGGGCCAGGGAGCCGTCGATAACCGCTCTCGCCACGTCCACGAGGGGCTGGTTGTGGTTGCGGGCGAAGGTGCGCAGGGCCGAGAACGCCAGCTCCATGTTGAGCCCGGCGCGCTCGGCGACCATCCCCTTGGCCTGCTCGATCACGATGCGGCTGTTTAGGGCATGCTGGAGCTGCTGGTTGAGGACCTGGGCTTCGAGGGCGGCACGGTGTTGGAGGATGGCGATGGTGGCCACGTCGGCCAGGGCCTGGGCGCCCTCGATGTCGGCCCTTGGCATTTCACCCGTGCCCACCTGGAACAGGTTCAGGGCGCCGATGACGGTGCCCCGCAAGCGCATGGGCAAGGACTGCACGGAGCGGAAACCGGCGGCGAGGGTCTCGGCCGCGAAGCGCGGCCAGCGGCTTGGGGGCGTGGCCAGGTCCTGCTCCATGACGGGCTTGCCGCTTCGGTAGCAGTCCAGGCAAGGCCCTTCCCTGGCTTGCAGCTCGAAGAGCTCCAGCACCCGTGTGGCTTCGCTGGAGGAGGCCATGACCCGGAGCTCGCCGTCGGGCCCGGCCAGCATGAGCCCGGCCGCCCCCACGCCCAGCACCTCGACACAGCGGTCGGCCAGCCTGGTGAGCAGCTCGACCACGTCGAAGTCGGCCACGAGCGTGTCCGCCAGCTCCACGAGCGCCCTTGACAGGAGCGCTTCCCTGGGAGCGGGGCCCCCGGTCACGTCGGCACCGGCCATGTCTGCCCTCTTTGGTCCTCGAGGTGGCCCAGGCGCATAGTAGCGACGTTAGCGGCCCGGCAGCCCATATAGGGCCGGGCCCCCAGCTTTAGGCGCCGGGGCCACTTTCGCCGCTCGCTGGGCTAAAGCGCAGCTTCCTGCCCACCACGTCCTTTGCCACCTCGCTTAGGGGACGGCCGTTGCCAAAGGCGTGGGCCCTCAAGCGCACTAGGGCTTGGCCGATGCTCACCTCGAGCTGGGCGGCGACCATGCCCGCGGCCTGGTGCACGACGTAGTGGAAGTCGGCACCCGCTTCCAGCGCGAGGGCGAGCTTGTCAGGCGGTGCGCCCGCCTGGAGGGCCAAGATGGCCTGGGCGGCGACCCCGGCCATCACGAGGGCGTCGGCGTGCTGGTCGTCGCTCAGGGGCCCCGGGCGGTCACGGCACAAGTTGAGCGCCCCGAGGCGGACCGCCCCTACTTGGAGCGGGAAGCCGAACACGGCCGCCACGCCCGCCTCGATGGCCGGCGGCCCAAACGCCAACCACCGGGGCGTGGCCGGGTGGGCCAGGTCCGCTTCGAGCACGGGCCTGTCTTGGTGGTAGGCGTCGATGCAGGGCCCCTCGCCCAGGTCGTACTGCAACTGCTCGATGACCTCGCTCATCTTGTTGGTGGTGCACAGCGAGCCGTGGGGGACCTCGTCCCCCATGAGCATGAGGCCAGCGCCGCTAGTGCCGGTGGCCTCGGCGCAGACCTGGCACAGGCGCTTTGTCCCGAAACCGCCGTCCCCGTGGCCGACGAGCATGCCGAGGATCCGCTCTCGGCGCCCCCCGCCGGCCCCGCTCACGGGCCTGTGCCGATGCTGCGCAGGCGTGGGCTAGGCGCTGACTGCTGCCCGAGCAACTTTCTGGTCGTTTCGATAACCGCGAGCGTCGGAGCGTCGGGGGCCGTTGTCCGGTCGCGGCCACTGTAGACGTGCCGGTCGCGCCCTTCCAACCTGGCCGGCCTACTCCGATCTCCGCACCCTTGCGACGCGTTTCTCAGACATCGAAGTCCGCACGGACCTGGTCGCGAACCTCTTGAAACGGTTCGGGCCGCCAGTCCGCCGGGGCCCTTAAATCGTCCCGCCCAGGCGTTGCTTTGCAGCTCCGCAGTGAAAGGACTCACCAGTGATAGAAGTGGTGCCTGCCGCGCCGGCCGCGTCCCACTGCGAGCCCGACGAGCCAGACGACAAGGAAAATGAACGCTGCGACCCACAATAAATGCGCGACGAAGCCAATTCCCAGGAAGAACAGGACCACCAACAGTGCCAGCACGATGACCATTAAACGGTACCTCTTTCCATTCCAGGACGGATGTCCGGATGTCCAAAGGAACACTTCAGTCTTTTCGCAAGGGGCCTCGAAGGAACTGGCTGGGCCGCCCTTTCACAGTCGACCTCAGCCTTGCTCTAGTCGTGCCGGGGGCCGGGGACACAGGCCGCAGCGAAGTGCTCCGTGGCAAGTGTACCCCCCGCCGAGCATCAATGAACTCGGGGGGAAACAAACTTTCCGCGCCGGTATCGCGCGCCGGCGCAAGGCATCACGGGGGTACGCCTGATGCCGGTACCTCGGACACGGCTGCCCAGTGGCTCGAGAAACCGTGCGCTGGCACTGCAGTGGCGATGAGGGCACCGCTGCCACCGCCTTTGTCAACGAAAGGCCGTACACTCAATCTAGACGCACCTCGTGGTGCACCGCTGTTGCCCCGGTCCCCGGCGACGCCTGAGAGCAAAGTGGAGGTACTTGTGAGAAAGAGCGCAACCCGATTTCTACGGGGCATAAGGACCGGCTTGTCATGTCTGGCGGACCGACACTGTTTTGGCGGCAAACGCCGGGCACGCTGGAGCCCGATTCTCCGAGCCCAACATCCTGGTGGCCGTCGGACAGCTCACCTGGTGCTGGCCCCGGTGCACAATGACCCTTGGGACAACCGTCGCAGGTTCGTTTCATGAGCGAGCTCATGGATGACGGGCCCGGCGACAACGCAGGCGGGCCCGAGATTGGAGACGAAGATGTCGGCACGTCCGAAGAGACCGGCACGTCCGAAGAGACCGGCACGTCCGAAGAGACCGGCACGTCAGTAGATCAGGGCCATGCCAGCTGGAGCGCCGCCCAATGGCGGGGGAGGCTGCTCATCGATAGCAAAGGCGACAAGATCGGCAAGCTCCGAGAAGTGTACGTCGACGTCGAGACTGACCAGCCTCAGTTCGGAACAGTCAAGGAAGGCATCATCGGCCGTCACTTGACCTTCGTGCCCCTGGGCGGGGTTCGCGTCGGCCCAGATAGCCTGGTGGTCACGGCAACCAAGGAGCAGGTCCGCTCCGCGCCCGACATCGAGTTGCACGGCGACGAGCTTTCTCAAGCAGAC
>JAJZYO010000292.1 GCA_021798075.1 Actinomycetes bacterium | reverse complement strand
AGCGGGCCGGCGCGCGAACTGCCCGTCCTTTAACTGCCGGGAACGCCCGTCGTTGGCCAGTCGGGGTCCTTTGCCAGTCGTTCGGCGATGCGGTCGTGGAAACTGCGGCGCTGCAGGGCGACGGCGCAGTCGGCGATCACTGTGCTTAGGGGGTAGGGCAGCTCGTCTTCCAGCTCGGCCACCGCTGCTTCGGTCGCCCGCCACTCGGCGGCCAGCATCCCTATCAATGCCTTTGCCTTGGCCGTGACCACGACGTACTTGCTGCGAGCGTCAGGGCCCGACTTCGTGCGCACCAGGCCAACGGCGCGCATCGCCCCGACCTTCTGGCTCTCGGCGGAGTGGGTGCGCTGCACCGACGCGGCGAGCTGGGCGATGGTCATCGGCCCGCGGGCATGAAGGCGCAGCAGTTCCATGACGAAGCTGGGCTTCAGCCCCTCGATGCCGGCCTCGGTGTACAAGCGGCCGATGTCGGCGTCCATCTCGGTTTGGACGAGGCGCAACTGGCGCCAACGGCTGTGCTCGGTAGGGTCATCGATCACAGCACCGACAATACTTTTGCAACTGATGTAACAGTGCTGTTAGATCTTCGGGTGCGCCTGCTGACCGACTTCAGCCCGTTGCGCCGCTCCCCCGCCTTCCGGCGCCTCTGGGTGGGCTCGACGCTGTCGTCGGTCGGCGGAGCCTTCACCACCTTCGCCGTGCCCCTCCAGATCTATGCCACTACCCGCTCCTCCCTCGCCGTCGGCGGCCTCGGCGTGGCCCAGCTGGTCCCGCTCCTCGCGGTCGGGCTTTGGGGCGGCCAGCTCGCCGACAGCCTCGACCGGCGCCGGGTGCTGCTCGCCACCACCGCCACGTCAACCCTCGTTTCCGGCGCCCTTGCCGCTCAGGCCTTGGCAGGGTCGCGGCTGATCTGGCCGCTCTACCTGCTGGTGGCCTGCAAGTCCGCCTCAGGCGCGCTCGGCGGCCCAGCCCGACGGGCCATCCTTCTCGGGCTCGTCGGTGCCGACCAGCTCGCCGCGAGCCTGGCCCTCAACCGGGTCACCTTCCAAGTCACGGCGGTCGCCGGGCCCGCACTCGGTGGGCTGCTCGCATCCCTGCCGCCGCTCGGGCTCTCGGGCTGCTACCTGGTCGACACCGCCAGCTTCCTGGCCTCCTTCTGGGGCGTTGCGGGCCTTCCCGACCTCGGGAGGCGCACCGGGCGGCCCGGCACCGGCGGCATCGTCGAGGGTCTTCGCGTGCTCCACCGGTCCCCTCTTCTGACGGGCACGCTGCTAACCGACATCGCCGCCACCGCCTTCGCCTTGCCGGTCGTGTTGTTCCCAGCGATCAACGCCGCCCGCTTCGCCGGAAACCCTAGGACCCTCGGGCTATTCACGGCTGCAATCGGAGTTGGCGGCCTGCTCAGCGCCACCCTCTCGGCCCCCTTCACCCGCGCCAGGCACCAAGGCAGGCTGATGCTCGCCGCCGTCGCCACCTGGGGTGCCGCCTTCGCCGGCTTCGCCGTCGTCCACAGCCTCTGGGCCACCCTCGGCCTCCTTGGCCTCGCCGGCGCCGCCGACACCGTAACGGTCGTCCTACGCAGCTCCATCATCCAGACCAACGCGCCCGACCACGCTCGTGGCCGCGTCGTCGCCGCCGAATACATGCTGACCGGGGCCGGGAGCTACCTCGGCGACCTTGGCTCCGGCGCCCTCGCCGCCCTCACCACCCCAACGACCAGCGCCCTCGCCGGCGCCGTCGCCACAATCACCGCCACCTTCGTGATCGCCACGGCGCTGCCCGACCTCACCCGGTACACCAAGGGGAGCCAGATGCCAAACCACCGGTGCACATAGCTGCATAATCAGGGCTACGCGGGGCCGCGGTACGGCTGCCTCAGCACGCACGCGTGGTCATCCGCCTCGGCCTTGACCTCAAGTCAGGTTGATGTTTTACCATACGCTAATGGCCCACCAACCACCCCGTTTGGCTCAAACGCCGGCGGATACCAGCATTCTGGACGAGGCACTGGCTCGGCTGTCGAGCACGGGGCCCGAGTTCGCCGGCCGGCTCTCCAACCACGGCCCCATGGCCTGCGAGGCGCTCCTCCGCCTTGGCCGGGCCGACGCGATCAACCACTGGCTGGACGCCTACGTGCCGCGCCTCGAGGAAGCGCCCGGGCCTGGACGGCCCCTGGCCCCACAGGAGTGGCAGGGAGCCTTGGGAGCGGCTCACCGTTACCCGGACTGGCAAGCGCTTTTTGAGCTGGAACTGTCCGAGCGTCCCTGGACCGCTCTGGTGGCGGACTGGGTACCACGCCTGGTCCCGGGCTCAGTGGCTGCCGGCACCCACGGCCTCATCCGCACCGCTCACGCCACGCGTGCCATGGCACAGGCCGAAACGCTGGAGCGACGCCGCGAGCTCGCGACGGGCCTGGCTTATTGGGCGAGCCAGTACCAGGCCCTGGAAGGTACGCCGGCCCCGAGCGGGGCGTTCATGGCTGACCAAGCGCTCGACAAAATACCGGCCCTCCCTTTCAATGAACGCGAGCCTGGCCTCATAAGCGACCAAGTGGTCAGGGCGAGCCGCGTGGAGGGCTTTGGGGCTTCGGTCGACGCGCTAGTGCCTCCGGCATCGGTTGATGGCGCCCTCTCGGAGTTGACCTCGGCGATGGCGGGCTGGTACCTCGCCAACTGCGAGCATGACCCGATCGCCTTCGTACATGGCGTGACCGCGCCGGGAGCGTTGCGGCTTCTGCTGCCTTACCTGCCGGCGCGGGCAGCTCAGGCCGCTTTTGCCTATGTATGGCAAGCATGTGCGGCCATCCGTTCGGCCTTTTCGGTCGAGCGCCCAAGCCCTGGCGCCCGCACAGAGCCACCGAGCATCGAGGAGCTAGCTGCAGACGCCGTCGAGACTGGCGGCGCCCATGCGATCAAGATGACGGAGGCTTGCCTCCGCGAAAACTCCCTCCGAGCCGACTCCAGTTACCTGCTTGCCGCCGCCGACGCCGGCCGGCGGCTGGCCTGGTAAGAAAATCTCCCATCAGCGTTCGGGTCAGCCACCGGCCCTGCTCGTCACGACGTCGCGCAGGCGCACTCGCCGGCCGGTACGCAGCACCGCGCGCCGGTAGACGCGAGCCGCCCCCAAGGCGACGCCGACCGTGGCCAAAAGGCTGAGAGCGACAGAGATGGCGAACTGCCACCACGCGACTTGGCCGAACCCCACCAAGGTTGGCATCGCGAAAGGTGCCGTGGGTGGCAGGTAGGCGAGGACCTTCACCAGAAGCGAGGGGCTGCCACTGCTGGCGCCGGTGAGGGCGACGATGTAACCGAGGAGCATGGGCGCGCTAAGCGGCAGGGCCATGCTCTGGACCTGGTCCTGGCGTTCGGCGAGGGAGCCGGCGGCGGCGTACAGCCAGCTGTAGAAGGCATAGCCGAGCACCAGCCAGGCCAACGAGGCGGCTACGACCAACGGGGCCGCCCCCCGCAGGACGCTTGACCCCACCACATCGGCTAGCAACAAAGCGAAAGCCACCAAAGCACCAGCCTGCACCATGGCCACGACACCGATGCCGAGGAGCTTGCCCGCTAAGAGCTGGACGGGACGGACCGTGGCAAGGAGCACTTCCACCACACGGCTCGCCTTCTCTTCCATGACCCCCATGAGCGTCCAGGTCAGGTATTGCGTGAGGACGACGAAGATCATGACCACCCCGATGAGGGCGGTGGACTCAGCGGTGGTCCTCGACCTCTTTGCTGGCTTCAGGCTCATGACCGGCAGTGCCTTGGCCCGCGCCACGATGCTCGCCTGGGCTTGGGACAAGCCCGCCGAGACGAAGGCCTTCTCGGCCCCGAGCGTTCCCGCCAAAGCCCTCACGAATTGCGCTCCCGCCGAAGTGTCACTGGCCGAGACGGGGTTGTCCACCACCAGCGACGTGGTGCCATCGACGACCAGCTTCACGCGTGCGGCGCTCAGTGCGGCCTTAGCGGTCGCCAAATCGGGCTCGTCCACCAAGCGGACCGAGAACTTGACG
>JAJZYO010000291.1 GCA_021798075.1 Actinomycetes bacterium | reverse complement strand
GGTTGACTGAGGGCGCGCGCCGGCACGAGCTTTGCGATACCGCGACCCCGCGACGGTCCTGAGTGCCGAGCCGGTCGAGGCCCGCACGACGAGCTCGGGCTCGAAGCGCACCGATCGGTGCTCGTGCGCCCCTTCGCTCGCTTCTTCGAGCAGGAGGGTGGCGGCTGAGGCACCGAGCTCGTACTTGGGCTGGCGGACGGAGCTGAGCGGGGGCGAAAGCATGGACGCGAACGCGACGTCGTCATAGCCCACGAGCGCCATGTCCCCCGGCACGGCCACGCCGGCGCCGGCGAGCCCCCGGAGCACCCCGAGCGCCAGCAGGTCGTTGGCGCACATCACCGCCGTGAGGCGGGGCTTCTTCGCGAGCAGCTCCCTGACTGCTTCCTCCCCGTGGTCCACGGTCAGTGCCGGGACCGTCACTTCCACTAGGCCGTCCTCCGGCCTAAGCCCTGCCCACCGGAAAGCCCTCTTGGCGCCGGTGCGACGGTCGGCGCACTGGCGTATGGAGAGGGGGCCGTTAACGAAACCGACCCTGCGGTGCCCGAGCTCGAGCAGGTGGCCGGCGGCGAGCTCTCCCCCACGGACGTCGTCCACGGTGACCGAGCAGAGTCCGAGACCACCCGGGTCCCTGTCGAGCAGCACGGTGGGGACGCCACGGGCAGAGAGGGCCACGAGCCCTTTCAAGTCCCTCTCAACTGGTGTGATCAAAAGGCCGTCGACGCGGTGCTCTTCGAGCGCCCGCAGGTAACGCCGCTCCTGGTCGACCGACTCGTCGCTGGAGCAGACCATGAGAACGTAGCCTTTGTCGCGCAGCACCCCTTCCGCGCCCCTCACCATCTCGCCGAAGAAAGGGTTGGCGAGGTCGAGCAGGACCACGCCGACTGTCAGGCTTCGGCCCACGCGGAGCTGGTGCGCGGCGGTGCTGCGCACGAACCCGGTCTTCGCGATCGCCTCCTGGACCCGCCGGCGGGTAGGGCCCGCCACCACCTCGGGGTTGTTCAATACGTTGGAGGCGGTGCCGAGCGAGACCCCCGCGATCCGGGCCACGTCGCGGATGGTGACCCGGGCGCGACGGGGCGCGCGGGCCGAAGGACCTGCTTGACAGTCGGCTCCCACGCCCTTAACATAGCGGTAAAAGTGGCTTGAAACGATTCACGTAGCAAGGGGGGGAGCGGTGCAGGGTCCCGGTACCAGCCAGCGGGTCCTTTCACTCGAGCACGCAAGCAAGTCGTTCGGGGCCGTGAAGGCGCTCGTGGACGCGTCGCTCGAGCTATACGGCGGTGAGACGCACGGGCTAGTCGGAGAAAACGGCGCCGGAAAATCGACGCTCGTGAAGGTCCTGGCCGGAGCTCACCGTCTCGACCAAGGTACGCTCCGCCTCGACGGCCATGAAGTAGCCCTGGGGTATCGACATCGCTACCAAAGCAGAGGTGCACCGCCTCCTCTTCGAGTTGGCTCGCGCGGGTGTCGCCATCCTGATGATCTCGTCGGAGACGCCAGAAGTGCTGCGGGTGGCGGACCGCGTCCTCGTCATGAGGGAAGGGCGCCTCGTGGCCGAGTTGGGGCACGAAGAGGCCACCGAGCACGTGGTCGTCGCTGCGGCAACCGGGCAGCAGGACGCGGCAGCCTTCAAGGTCGGCGCCGACCATACGGTCCTGCTCGGCCCGCCATTCGTCTTCGACAAGGCCAACATAAACAAGTTCAACTTCTAAGGAACTTCTGCCAGTCCGGGGGCTGGCCGTCTTGCGTGCGGCTCCCGGCACTGGCAGGAATATCACAAACGAGAGGTGAAGTCTGATAGTCATGGCAACGAGATCAGAGGTCAAGCAAGCACTCCGCCAGCAATGGATCGAGACGCCTTCGTGGGCGTACGGCAATGTCGGGACGCGCTTCAAGGTTTTCAAGGCACCAGGGGCGGCCAGGGATGCCTACGAGAAAGTGGACGACGCCGCCCTGGTCCACCGCCTGACCGGCGTGGCGCCTTCCGTGGCGCTGCACATCCCCTGGGACCGGGTGGACGACTACGGCCGTCTCGCCAAGCACGCTTCGGACGCCGGGTTGCGTATCGGCGCGATAAACCCCAATGTATTCCAAGAAGACGACTACCGCCTTGGCAGCGTGTGCAACCCGGGCCCGAGGGTGCGCAAGAAGGCCCTCGACCACCTGCTCGAATGCGTGGACATAGCGGCGGCCGTGGGGTCGCCGGCGGTCTCGCTCTGGTTCGCCGACGGGACCAACTACCCGGGCCAGGACGACATTCGTTCGCGCCAGGACCGCCTCGCCGAGGCTTTGCAGGCCGTGTACGAGGCGCTCCCCGCAGGTGTGGGCATGTTGCTCGAGTACAAGCTGTTCGAGCCCGGCTTCTACACGATGGACGTGCCCGACTGGGGCACCTCGCTCGTCCACTGCCTGGCCCTCGGCGAGCGGGCCAAGGTCCTGGTCGACACGGGGCACCACGCTCCTGGGACCAACATCGAGTTCATCGTCGCCCAGTTGCTGCGCCTCGGCCGCCTCGGCGGGTTCCACTTCAACAGCCGCTTCTACGCGGACGACGACCTACTTGTCGGCGCCGCGGACCCTTACCAGCTGTTCCGTATCATGTCCGAGATAGTTGCGGCAGGCGCCCACTTGCCGGGCGCGGGGGTGGCGTTCATGCTCGACCAGTGCCACAACATCGAAGAAAAGGTGCCCGCCGAGATCCGCTCGGTGCTAAACGTCCAGGAGGCGACCGCCAAAGCGCTCCTCGTGGACCGCGAAGCGCTGGCAAAGGCCCAGTCTTCTGGTGACGTGCTCGAGGCCAACTCGGTGCTCGTCGACGCTTTTTCGGCAGACGTGCGGCCGCTCCTCGCGGAGCTGAGAGAGGAAATGGGCCTCGACCCCGACCCCTTGGCCGCGTACGAGCGTTCGGGGCATCGCGAGCAGGTACGGGCCCAACGCGTCGGCGGCTCTTCTACGAGCTGGGGCGGTTGAGCACGGTGCTCGCTAGTCCTCGTGCCCGGTATCGGGATGTTCAGCTTTGGCAAGGACAAGCAGGCGGCGCGCGGCCTCGCCTGCGGCGCCCCGTGACCACCCCTCCTCGCGGTGAATCGAAGAGGCAAAACCCCAGAAGTCCCGGCCCCGTCGTGGCGAACTCGCTTGTCAGGACGCCCACGGAAACGACAGAAAGACCCAGATATAAGTCGCGCCAAGCTGCCGCGCGCAGACGGCCCCGGGCCAAGGCCGCCACGGCTACGACGGCGCAGGCTGCCACGGCAATCAAGATCAGGTTGTGCATAGGGCATAGGTAACTATGTGCCAACCCTGCGAGCAGTCTTGGAGCCTGCCGTTGCTATCGCCACGGACGGTAAAGCCACGGCCGCCAGGCCGGCTCAAGCCGAGTTGGTCGAAGCCGTGGAGCGCGCTTTCGAGACCACAGGGCCGCTGGCGGCCGAGGACCCGACGGGCAGCGGCAAGTCGCTCGCCGTGACCGTACCTGCCATGCTCGCAGCGGCAAAGGGCGTAGGGACAGTCGTCTCGGCCGAGACGCTCGGTTTCCAGGCGCAGATCGTTGGCAAGGACGGCCCAGCCGCCCAGGCGGCCTACGAGGCGACGGGGTACGGGCCGGTGCTGGCCGCCCTGAAAGGTCGGTCTAGCTATGTAGTGGCTCGCTTGCCGCTGCCCAGATCGCCGAGTACGACAGCGCGGGGCTGAAGGTTGCGGCCGTAAGCAGCGACCCGCTGAAGAGGCTCGCGGCATGGGTGTTGCTCGAAGCCTCGTCCGGCGGCACCAGCGACCGGGAGGACTGCCCCGTCGAGCTTGGCTTCTCGTGCGACGGCTACCTTATCGATGGGGAGCTTCCCAGCGGGGCGAAGACGGAGGAGGCGCTTGAAGACCGGCTTGGTCGAGAACGCCCCGTACAGCTCGCGGCACTTGGTCGCGTCGAGCGAGCCTTCCACCTCGGTCGTTGGACACCACGCCTTGACGGCTTCCGACCGCGCATGCTAAAATAATCGGCTGCGCTAGATAACGGGCAAAGGGAAG
>JAJZYO010000290.1 GCA_021798075.1 Actinomycetes bacterium | reverse complement strand
GCGCATACCCCGGCGGTGCGCCTCGTCGACAAGCTGGGCCACATCGGCGATCTGGCCATACTCGGGCAAGACAGTCCAGTAATCGGAGATGTCGTAACCCCCGTCACGAAGCGGTGACTGGTAAAATGGCAAGAGCCAGATGCAGTCGACGCCGAGCCACTCCAGGTAGTCGAGCTTGGCGATGAGGCCAGGGATATCCCCTGTGCCGTCGTCGTTTTTGTCGAAAAAGCCCCTCACGAGCACTTCGTAAAAAACCGCCCTCTGGTACCACCGGACGTCTTCCGAAGCTGTCCCCGAAACCCTGGCAGTACCTGCCATGCTCACCCCGCTACTCCTTACCGGACCTCGTCGGGGACCAGGTCAGCGCGCCCAGCGAACGTCGAAAATGTGCGCCACGCGCCGGAACGGGTCGAGCATCACATAGGGCCGCTGGCCCCACGTGTAGGTTTCCCCGGAAAGCTCGTCATGCACCTCGAGGCTCGTCCCAGCAGGGGCACCGAGGGCGGCCATGTCGAGGTCGAGCGTCGCCGACTGAGCGCCGTAGGGGTCGAGGTTGACGACAATGAGCACGAGGTCCGTGCCACCATCTGAACGCTTCGAGTAAGCCATGATGGACGGGTTGTCAGAACCGTGGAAGGAAATGTTCCGGAGCCGGGAAAAGGCTGGGTGGCGCCGTCTTATCCCATTGACCATCGCGAAGAGGTGCGAAAGGTTGCCTGGGCGCGAGAAGTTGCGGTGCTTTATCTCGTACTTCTCTGAGTTCAGGTACTCCTCGTTGTCGGGTGAGGCGGGCTCGTTTTCGTACAGCTCGTAGCCGCTGTAGACACCGTAAAGCGGAGACAGCGTGGCCGCCAGCACGTAGCGAAGGGCGAAGGCCGCGGGCGGCCCTCCCCGCAAGGGCCCTGAGAGTATGTCCGGCGTGTTCGGCCAAAAATTGGGCCGCAGGTAGTCAGCAAGCGAGCCCTGGGAAAGCTCCTCGACATAGGTACGGAGCCCTTCCGGGCCGTATTGGGGGACCCTCCAAGTGAAATACGTGTAGCTCTGCGAAAAACCGATCTCAGCAAGGCGCGCCATGACCTTAGGTCTCGTGAACGCCTCCGCCAGCAGCACAATGTCAGGCCTCTCGGCTCGCAGCGCCTCGATCAACCACTCCCAAAATGCGAAGGGTTTCGTATGAGGGTTGTCCACCCGGAAGATGCGGATGCCCTTGTCTGCCCAGAAGTACACGATCTCCTTGCAGGCCTCCCAAAGGGCAACCCGGTCTACATCCCTTTCGGGCCAGAAGTTGAGCGGGTAAATATCCTGGTACTTCTTGGGCGGGTTTTCCGCGTAGGCAATCGAGCCGTCAGGGCGGTGATAAAACCACTCCGGGTGCTCTTTGGCCCAGGGGTGGTCCGGAGAGCAATTGAGCGCGTAGTCAAGGGCCACTTCCATGCCTTCAGCCCTCGCGCTACGGACCAGGTAGTCAAAATCGTCGAAGTCACCGAGCTCGGGGTTTATGGCGAGGTGGCCTCCCTCCTCCGACCCGATGGCCCACGGGCTGCCCGGGTCCCCAGGCAGCGCCTCCAGGCTGTTGTTACGACCTTTCCTCTCCGTGCGCCCGATCGGGTGCACGGGCGGGAGGTACAAGACGTCGAAACCGAGGCCTGCAAGGCGCGGGATTTCCGCCGCAGTGCCTCGGAGCCCGCCGAAACTCCGAGGGAACAGTTCGTACCAGGCGCCCACGCCAGCGCGCTCGCGCTCGACCCAGAGCGGGAACGGCTCTGACCTTGTCAGGTCCCGCGCAAGGGCAGGGCCAGCGAGGGCGTGGGCGACCGCCGTCGACAAGGCGGGGTTGAGGCGCTGCGCCTCGTCGGCCGACGCATCGCCAAGCGCGCTGAGGGCTTGCGCCAAGGGCCCCTCCAGGTCCCCGTCGCCTCCCGGCAAGCGCGACGCCCACTCCTCTATGAGGAGCCTGGCTTCGGCGATCTCAACGCCAACGTCCTGGCGTGCGGCCAGCTTGATGGCCGCCCTCTGGGCCCAAGTGGCATAGCGGTCGGTCCACGCCTCGATCACGAGCTCGTAGAGGCCAGGTTCGGGCGGGCTAACGTCCCCCGACCAGGTGTCATCTGGCCCCGGGGAGAGGGCGCAGGCGGCCACCTCCTCGCCAGACTTGTAAAGGACGGCTCGGGCAGCCAGCTCGTCGTGGCCATCGCGGAACACTGACGCCGATACAGGCACCTTTTCCCCGACGATCGCCTTGGCCGGGTAGCCATGGGGGGTGGCGGGCCGTACGTCTTGCACCACGAGGTGGGGTAGCGCCGAGGCCCCTGCCATCGGGCCAGCCAGCACTGCGGAGGGGTCGCTGCCGGGCTGCCAGTGACCCTCCCTACCGGCCGTTCGGGTCGTCGTCACGAGACCAAGCTAACCGAGAAGCCACGGGCTCGCTCGGAGCGCCAGGCGGTGCCAGGGCCGGCAACCGTCGCCCAGGTACGGCTGAGGTCTCTCGACTCGGGGAAAGTCCCTCTTCGCGTGGGTAGCCGGCGATGGCCCCTGGACGAGGCGCTAGCTTGGCCGGCGATGAGAGCTCTGCGCAGCTTCACCGTACGAGCACGCCTGCCCAAGACGCTGGCACCCCTCCAGGAGCTCGCTTTGAACCTCAGGTGGTCCTGGGACGAGCGCACCCGCGACCTCTTCCGCTGGGTCGACCCCGACCTTTGGGAGAGCACCGGGCACGACCCGGTCCAAGTCCTCTCGCTGGTGGCGAGGGACCGCCTGGAGGCTCTTTCTGTCGACAGCGCGTTCATGTCGTTCCTCGACGAGATATGCGCGGAGTTCCACCGTTACCTGCAAGCCGACCGCTGGTTCCAAAACCGGGGCCGCTCGGCGCTCGAGAAAGCGGCCTATTTCTCTCCGGAGTTCGGCATTGCAGAAGCGCTCCCCCAGTACTCGGGGGGTCTCGGGGTGCTGGCTGGCGACCACCTTAAGGCGGCGAGCAGCTTAGGCGTCCCGATAGTGGGGATGGGGCTGCTCTACGCCCAGGGTTACTTCCGCCAGCGCCTCAACGCTGAAGGGTGGCAAGAGGAGCGCTACCCCGTCTTGGACCCCCACGGCATGGCCCTCACCCCCGTCGAAGGCGTACGGGTCATGGTCGACCTGGCAGGCCAGCCCCTTACCGCCCGGATTTGGGTGGCCGCCGTGGGACGGATCAAGCTCTACCTGCTCGATGCCGATATCGACGACAACTCCGAAGAGGCCCGGGCCACGACCGACCGGCTCTATGGCGGCGGGACCGAGCACCGGCTCCGCCAAGAAATACTCCTTGGCATCGGTGGCGTGAGGGCACTCGACGCACTGGGCGAGAGCGTTCAGGTGTTCCACTCCAACGAGGGCCACGCCGGGTTCCTCGGCCTCGAGCGCATCCGCCAGCTCGTGACCGAGAAGGGCCTCGGCTTCCGCGAAGCGGTCGAGGCTGTCCGGGCAGGGACCATTTTCACCACTCATACCCCCGTGCCCGCTGGCATAGACCGCTTCCCGGCCGAGCTGGTCGAGAAGTACTTTTCGAGCTGGGCTAACGAGTGCGGCGTCGACATCGGGGAGCTGATGGCACTCGGCCACGCTCCGGGCGAAGCGGCCGAGGCACCCTTCAACATGGCGGTCATGGGGCTGCGCCTGGCCGGGATGTCAAACGGGGTCGCGAAGCTGCACGGCCAGACGAGCCGGGCCATGTTCCAATCGCTTTTCCCATCGGTCCCCGTCGATGAGGTGCCCATCACCTCGGTGACAAATGGGGTCCACGGCCACACATGGGTATCGCCCGCCATGAGCGACCTCTTCACCAAGTACGTGACGCCGTTTTGGGAGGATGCCTCCCCCGACGACTGGGCCCGCGTCCGCAGTGCCAGCGAAGACGAGCTGTGGAGGGCGCGCGAGCAGGGCAAAGACGCTCTCGTTTCTTTCGTGAGAGACCGGCTCAAGGCTTCTCTCGCCGAGCAGGGCGTGCCGGCAGCCGACAGCGCTTGGGTGAACGACGTCCTTGACCCC
>JAJZYO010000289.1 GCA_021798075.1 Actinomycetes bacterium | reverse complement strand
TGGAAGCCACCCTCTTCATGCCCACGCCCGGGAGGCTGGCCGCCGTGTCTGGGAGGCTGGCCGCCGTGGCCGCGAGGCTGGCCTGGCCGGCACGCCGGGTTACCCCGAGGCTGCTGCTCGAACAACTGGCTGACGATCGACCAGACCTCAGACGGCGACCACCGGGCTCCGTGCTCCGCCGGGCAGCCAGCGGTCCTCGCTAGCTCGGGGACGAGCTGGGCGGCGTTTACGGTCCCGAGCCCGGTGACCAGGTTATAGGCACCGTTGGCCGAGTAACCTTGGATGGTGACGGCGTTACCCGTGACGGTGACGGCATTGCCCGTCAACATGCCCCAGTCCGGGGTGCCCCAGGTTTGGTAGGGGCCTGCAGCGGCGGCAGCCCCGGCCCCGGAGCTCGAAAGCGTCACCGCGGCCGCATCTCCCACGAGCGTGGGGGAGTTGCGGCTGAGGGTGCCGGAATCGTCGGTCAGTGTCCCGGTGTTGGCGGTGAGCGTCCCGGCCGTTTCGGTAAGGGGGAACGACACCGTGTTGTTGCCAGCGTCGATCGGCACGATGCCGGGAGCCTGCTCGGACCCCAGGCGGTAGAGGGCAGGGTTGACGAGCCCGAGGCTGTGGCCCGCCACCTGGTCGGCGAGGGCGACGATGCCCGCGAACAGGGGTGCTGCTTCACTCGTCCCGCAGGTGATGAACCACCCGCCGACGGCGCCAGAGTAGATGTCTACCGGGCCCGTGCAACCCGCGTTCATCGCTACGTCAGGGACGCCCCGGTGGTCTCCGGTGACCCAAGCGTCAGGCCTCTGGTAGGAGGGGCGCTCGAAAACCGACGAAACCCCGCCGCCGCTCGCGAAAGGTTGGGGCGGCGCACTGTTCGCGAAGTCTCTGAGGACGGTGGCGTTGTTGGTGTCGTTCCAGGCAACGTCGGCGGCGAGCCTGTTGCCGGCGGCGTCAAGTTGGACGGTGGTCCCGCCGACCGCGGTCACCAGAGGGTCGCTCGCGGGCCACTGGACCACCCTCCTTGGGAAAAAGGTCGTCGTCCCTGGGTTCGAGTAACCCGCCACCCCGTTGTCGCCACTTGCGGATACGACCGTGATGCCATGGGAGTAGGCGTTGAGGTAGGTGGCCGATAGGAACCTGACAAAGGCAGGTGAAGGAAAGGTCTCCTCGGTCGACTCGAAGCTCTGGCTGATGATGTCGCCAAGGTGGTTGTCTATGACATAGTTTTCGGCCGCAAGGATCTGCGGGAAGCCGGCCACGCCCTCGGTCTCGGCGACTGGTGTCTCGACGAGCAGGATGCTTGCGCCGGGTGCCATGGCGTGCGCCCACTCGACGTCGAGAGAAGTCTCCTCCGCCCAGGCTTTGTCGGCTGTGCTGGCGTTGTCGTAAGCGGGAGGCGCACCGACCGGGGTGATGACCTGGAACGAGGGAGGGCTCGGGAGGCCGAAGGCCTGGTCGAACGTAGCGAGGTCGGACTGGATCGTAGGCGACCCGAGCGGCTCCACTACGACGATGGTCTGGCCGGCGCCGCTGACGCCTGTGGTTGCTAGCTGGTCCGTTCCGTAAGCCGCCTGGATCTGGCCGGGTGAATAGCAGGTAACTGCGTAGTACTCCTCGCACTGAGCGGCTGTCGGCGGCGCGCTCGGGGCAGCCGCCGCCATGGGTAGGGCGTGGATGGCGGGCACGGCATAAAGGCCCTGTAGAGTGCCTGCTCCGCCGTTAGCGCCAAGTGCAGGCGCGACAGCGGGAACGAGCCCGGTCGCGGCGAGCCCAGTTGCGGCCAAGAAGGCCCGAGCGGTTTTGGCGAACTTTCTCGTGGTGAGCACGCGCCCTCCTCGTGTCTAGCCACTCTAGATGCTAAGGGCCCTCGCCTCAGGGCGCAAGGAGTGGCGGCGGTGCCGCTCCGCGCGCGGTCGAGATGTCAGCCTGATGGAGGTGATTGTGGGCCGAAACGTAAGTGGAAATGACGTTCTCCAGGAGCTCGATGAGCGCACGAGTGGGGGCGCTTGGCTTTCCCCGTTTTCGTAGTGCGATCCCGACATGGCGGAGCGGGAGGCCCCCGACGCCCAGCGCGACGTAGGAAGGTGGGACGTCGGCCACGGTAGTTGCCGGTAATAGCGCCGGCCCGAACCCGCGCAAGGTGAGGAACGAGAGGAGGCGGAGGCCGTCGATGTCGGCGCGAGATCGCAGCGTTATGCCGGCGTTGCGGGCGGCCTCGTCGAGCTCCTCGCGAAAACCTGTATGGGGCGCGGGAAGTATCAGCTCGACGCCGGCCAGGTCCTTCAGGTTGAGCGACGAGCTCGTTGCGAGGGGGTGGTCCCTCGCGACGAGGAGCACGATGTCCTCGTCAAAGAGCGGCCGGAGCCTTAGGTCCGGGTTGTTGAGCGGAAGGTTGACCACTCCACAGTCGAGGCCACCGGTCGCGAGGAGCACACCGAGCGCGGACGACGTGGCCTCGGTGGTCACGAGGCGGACGCCGGGATGTGTCGCGGCCAAGTGGTCAAGGAGGAGCGGGACGAGCCACCGGCCCGTGGTCGAGATCATCCCCAGGCGCACGCTGCCAGTGACTTCTTGGCGGAGGGCGGCGAGGTCGGACGCAACGGATTCGAGCTCTGCCTGGACGGCCCTGGCGCGGGCCTCGACCACTTGGCCTTCCTCGGTCAGCTGGCCCGTGCGCCGGTCGACGAGCTCTACTCCGAGCTCGCGCTCCAAGCGCTTGATGTGGCCCGAGATATTGGACTGCACTGTGTGAAGGGCGGCCGCGGCACCTGAGAAGCTTCCGTGGTCGGCGATGGCGACGAGGGCGGCGAACTGGCGCAGGTCCACGGTGCCAGTATGGTCGCCACTCGCCGGCAGGGTTGTGGCCGGGCCCCTTATTGAAGCGATAGCGCCGGTCGGAAGACTGGGAGGAGCAGAGGCGGGGTCACGCTCGAGGTGGGGTCACGCTCGAGGTGGCCAGCGCCTCTCGCCGGCGGGGTGCCGGGCGCGGTCCTTCGGTGACGGCCCGAGGGCCCAGGCCCTGCGCCACTCGGACCCGTTCGGGCCTCGGAGGTCTGGGGTCTCTGCGCGAGCGGCCCTCTGGCGCGCGGACCACCAGTCCGTGGTGGCCTCGTCGGCGAGGGCCGCGATGGCGCTTTCGATCCGGGCGACGAGGTGGCGGGCGGGTAGGTCGGGTTGGATCGGTGCGCCGAAGGTCACAGATGTCTTGCCGAGGTAGAGCCGCCTCGCCCCCCGAGGGAGAAGGCGACCGGTGCCTTTGATGTAGACGGGGACGACCGGCCGTTCGCCGCGCGCGGCCAGCCATGCGGCGCCACCCCTGTGCTCACGGGCCCATCCGTCGGAGCTTCGCCCTCCCTCGGGGAAGATGAGGAGGCTCCAGCCCTCTTCTAGGAGCAAGGCTGCTTGCTGGGCAGACCGCCTGCTCACCTTCACCCTCTCTATGGGGACGGCATTGGTCGCGAAGGCGAAGTACGCGGCGCGAAGCTGCGAGGTGAAGAAGTAGTCGGCGGCACCGAGGGTCACGGTCTTGTTGCGGAAGCGTTCCGGTAAGACGGAGAGCACAAGGGGGGCGTCGAGGTGGCTGGAGTGGTTGGCTGCGAAGATCACGGGTGCCCGTACGGCCTCCAAGCGGTCGAGGCCGTCGACCGAAGGTTGGGCGATCGCGGCGATGAGCGGTCTCGTGACGATCTCGTTGTAGGCGGCGCGCGCCAGGCGTACCGGGTAGCGCCGGGCCCACTCGGTCTCGTAGTCCACGCCGAGCTCGGACCGCTTGGGCGGCCTGGGCACCGAAGCGGGCCACGTGGGGGGCCCCAGGGGGAACGGGGCGGGGGAGCGCGACGCGAGACGCGCGCGGCCGCCTAGGAGCCCAGAGGCCCCGGCTCGAAGGCGCGCGCGGGCGCCGTCAGTGGACATGTGCGAGCATCAGGGGGGGGCAGCGGAAGTAAGTGATCGTCGGGTCCCGTCCCACCTGGTCTTCGGCCATCTCGAGGGCGTCGGACAGGGTCGAGGCGGGCCTGAAGCCCATGCGGCGGACTGCGCGG
>JAJZYO010000288.1 GCA_021798075.1 Actinomycetes bacterium | reverse complement strand
GGTGCACACGTCGTCCCTGGTGAAGACGGACTCGAGGTCGCCGCCGTTGTCGCTCCAGGCGTTCCAGCGCTCCACCAGCCAGGCGAGCAGCCCGGCGGGTGAGTCGCTCAGCCCGTGGGCCAAGGTGGCGCCATCGAGCATGTGCACGGCGAGGTGGGACGCGAAGCGGCGGTCCAACTCTATGATGCGGGCGCGGACATCGGCGGGCTGGTCGTCGGTGAGGGGCCGGTTCCGGGCGAAATCCCAGGCCCGGGGGCCGTTGAAGAAGTCGAGGGGCAGCCCGGAGCCGATGTGGATGCCGTACAGCTCGTCGGCGTACTTGTGGCCGAGTTGACTGGAGACGATCCCGCCGACGTCGCAGCCCCCGGCGGCGTACCTCTCGTACCCCAGGGTACCGGTCATCAAGGTGTGCCAGAGGTCGGCGACCTTCCAGAAGTTGACGTCGGGGAAGCCGCTGAGCGGGCCGGGGAAGCCGAAACCGGGCAGGGAAGCCACGATGACGTCGAACGCGTCGGCGGGGTCTCCTCCGAACGCGGCCGGGTCGGCGAGCGGGTCGACCACCTTCGACCAGTGCCAGAACGTCCAGGGCCAGCCGTGGGTGAGGATCAACGGGATCGGGCGGGGACCGCGTCCGGCCCTGCGCATGAAGTGCACCGGGACGCCGGCGACGCTCGTCTGGTAGTGCTCGTAGGCGTTGATGGCTGCCTCGGCCTTGCGCCAGTCGTAGCCGTCGCGCCAGTAGGCAACTAGCTCACGGAGATAGCTGTCCGGGACGCCGTACGACCAGTCCTCGTTCCCCTCGTCCAGCGGAGGACGGGTCAGAGAGAGACGAGCGCGCAGGTCGTCGAGGACCTCGTCGGTCACATGGACCGGGGTGGGCTCCATTGCGAATCGGGTCACGTAGTTGTCCTCGGCACCTGGGAACCATAGATCTCGGGTCATCCCCTCGATCACCGTCGCGAGGCGATGAACGTCGAGCACTTGGTCCCGGGACATGGTAGCGCTCGGTCCGGTCTCGCACCTTTTCCGTGCTCGGATCACGGCATCATCGGGAGTCATCCCCGATCCGTAGTTCCTGAGGGACGAACGCGGGATTCGCAAAAAGTGAGGTCGGCCCAGTGCGTGTTCAAAGCGTTTGGGGCAAAGGGACAGCCAGAGCCGCTCAGCGCTTGGTAGAGGGAACGCGGAGCGTCAAGAAGGCTCGATGCCTGCCGCGCTTGGGGCCAGGGATGGCTGGAAGAAATGGGGGACAAGTTCTTCTGGTGGGAGGGGGCGGGCGAAAAGGAAGCCTTGGCCGCTGTTGCAACGTTCCTGCTGGAGCCTGGTTAGCTGCGACTTCTCTTCGATCCCTTCAGCCACGATCTCGACTCCGAGAGCCTTGCCAAGCTGGACGAGGCTGCGGACAAGGATGCCCGACTGGGCATTTTCGCCGGCTTTGGCTATGAAGCTGCGGTCGATCTTCAGCGAGCTGATGGGGAACTGGTGCAGGCTGGCGAGCGACGAGTAGCCGGTGCCGAAGTCGTCGATGGCGATCCTGACCCCGAGCTGTTCGAGCCCTGCGAGCACTTGGGTGGTAGTCGCTGTGTCCCGCATCAGCATCGACTCGGTGATCTCGAGCGTGAGGACTTCTGCCTCAAGCTCGTTTCGCTCCAAGATGGAACACACGAGGTCGACGAAGCCAGCAGATTCGAACTGGGCCATCGAGACGTTGACCGACATCCCCACCCGGTACCCGTCGTGGCGCCACCGGGCGGCTTGGGCGCAAGCCTCCTTAAGGACGTACTCCCCGATCGGGACGATAAGTCCAGACTGCTCGGCGATCGGGATAAAGTCACCGGGTAGCACGTTGCCTCGGCTGGGATGCCGCCAGCGCAGGAGCGCTTCGACGCCCTTGGCGGTCATCTCGGAGAGGTTGAAGATGGGCTGGTAGAGGAGGAAGAACTGGTCGTTGTCGAGGGCTGACCGCAGGTCCATCTCCAAGGCGAGGCGGTCCTGGATGGCGGTCTGCATCTCTGGCCGGAAGGTCACGGAACGGCCTTTGCCGGCATCCTTGGCTTGGTAGAGGGCCACGTCGGCGTCCCTGATCAGTTCTTCTGCGCTGGCCCTTACCCCCGCCGCCACCCCGACGCTGGCCCTTACCTGGAGGCTGAGCTGCTTGGGCGTTGACAGCTCGAAGGGTTCTCCTAACACTTCCACGAGCCGTTCGGCCACAAGTTCTGGCCCCGCGTCGACATTTTCGTCTTCGGTCAGGACCAAGAACTCGTCGCCGCCGAGCCGGCCGACAGTGTC
Organism: Actinomycetes bacterium; assembly: GCA_021798075.1. The sequence continues at coordinate 1,752 of JAJZYO010000288.1, read as the reverse complement.
GCCCTCCCTCACGGTGTCCTGCAGGCGGGCGGCGACGGCTTTCAGGAGCGCGTCGCCGACGTTGTGGCCGAGGCTGTCGTTAACGTGTTTGAAGTTGTCGAGGTCGACGAAGAGGGCGCCGACGGCGAGCGGCCTTCGGCGGGCACGGGCGAGCATCTGCTCCGCCCGGTCGAACAGGAGCGCCCGGTTGGGGAGGCCCGTCAGCGTGTCGTGGAGAGCTTGGTGGCGCAACTCGCCGGTGCGCTCGTCGACCAGGCGCACGGCGCGCTCTCGCGATCGCCCTAGGTGGAACGTGAACCAGGACACCAGCAGTGTGACCAACGCAATGAAAAGCCCGAGCGCGACCCCTTGGAGGAGCGGACCCGATGGTGCCCGCGCGGCGACCATGGCCGTCACCCCGGTCCCGGCGGCCAGGGAAAGCGTCGTGGAGAGCCACCCCCGGCGCGGCCTCGGGCCCTGCGACACGAGCACTGACCCCCGTGAGCTCAACCTGATCGCCAGGCCCCGGGCGGAAGGGATGGCCGCGCTGACCATCTTGGGGCCATTGAAGTCGGTAGCCACCCAGCCGACGAGCGACGCATCCCGAGCGGCGGGCCCCGACGGGTCGAACCCGTCGGCGTAGACCGGGAGGAACGTGAGGTATTGGCTGTCGTAGATCCTCGCCAACGCCGCCGGCACGCGTCCTGGCAAGGCCGCGAAGATAGACGAGAGCCCCACGTACTGGGGCTGCCCAGTGGCCCTGGCGCGAGCGAGGCCGCCAGCCATCGGGTTCGGTAGGCCAAAGATCCGTGGTGAGCAAAGGTCAATACCGGGCGGCTCGGTGGTAGCGGAAAAGACGACCCCAAAACGGGAGAGGCAGTACGTCGAGCGACGGCCGGGCGGGTACACAGGGTAGGGCCCCTTGCCGTAACCAGGGACCGGGTCGGCGGTGACCGCCTCTTCGTAGGCCTTCAACCGGCTGGCCGCGACCGGTACCACCAAGGTCATCCCGACCGTGCCGGGATAGGTTTTCGGTATATCGAGCGACCGGAGCCACTTCGCCAAACGAGCGTTGTCGGGGACGTTCGTGGTCGCCACCAGCTGGCCGAACGAGTGCTGGAGGTCCAAGCCGCGCTGGACGCTCTCGCTGATGGCCGCAGCGACCGTCGAAACCCTCCCGGCGAACTGGATATTCGCCTGCGTCTGCTCGTAGCTGCTCCAGGCCAAGCCGGCCGTGACTGACCCGGCCAGGCCGACTACGAGCAACGACCAAGCCGCGAGCCACCACCCTATCCTCAGGGGGGCTCCAGGCTCTGCCCAGGCGGCGCCGTCAGCGGGAACCGCTTGCTTGCCTTCGGCCCTAAGGGCCCGCAACCGCGCTAGAGCCGAGCGCATGACCCCTTCGATCGGCAGCAACCTGGCCAGCGTTAGGGGTACCTGGTCACAAGCTGGACAGGCCGGCAAGGCCGTCCTCTCCTGGCGAGTACTCCATCTGGCGCGCGGCGACCAAGGGTGCGCGTTGATGCTCCGGCGCGCAAAGTCCTCTGGAGCCGCGAACATGGGCCAATGGCACGGGCTGGCCCACGTCGGGTACACCCAGAGGGAAGCCGCTGGAGCGACCGCGAGCTAGAGCAAGTCTCGCAGGTCGTCTTCGGGCAGGCTGAGGAGGCAGAGCCGCCGCCTGCGGTCACCGAGGTCAAGATGGCGGACTGGCGGAGCGCCGTTTCTTCGACGTTCAAACACCTGAGGGACAACCGCGTCAACGTGGCCGCT
>JAJZYO010000287.1 GCA_021798075.1 Actinomycetes bacterium | reverse complement strand
GGAAGTCGCGGAGCTGCTCCGGGAGTACGGCTCGGCCAGTGCCGAGGAGCTCTCGCAGCTCCTGCAGGTCCATGTCGGCAACGCCCGCAAGTACCTCGCCATCTTGGGGGCGCAAGGCCGCGCCAAGCGCGACCCGGATGGCCAGTGGGTCCTCATCACGGACGCCGAAGGGGCCGCCTAACGACCCGCTTTTGTAGCCCTCTCCCTAGGTCTTAAACAACGACGAGGACCGGCTGCAACCGATCCTCGGAGTTGTGACCAGCGGCCCGACACCCCGGATCGCCAAGTCACCCGTATATAAATCCAGCGCTCATTGTAGCCGCTCGGCGGGCGAAGGGGGGTTTTCAGGGCCACTGGTCTACTTCAGTACGCACTCGAGGAGGTCAGGACACCCTGAAACGGCACCTGTACAAGCCTCAGGCCCATCGGTACCACGACGCCGGGCCGCAACCAGTCGCGGCCTCGCTCGACCAAGTGGTACCTGCGCTGATGGGCGGGGCGCCGGCTCCAGGAGCTCCTACCCTAGAAGCCCCTCCGCGCCGGCCCCGGGGCGGCAACAAGCTACCCCCCGGCCACCCGGCCCGAGGCCGGCCTCCCACTTACGAACGGCGTTGGTCCTGGGGCGACTGGGGCCTCGACCCAGAACGGCGGGACCGCAACCAGCGCGCACGGGCCAGGCGCGCCGTGGCCCTGGCCCAGGCCCGGGGCTTGCTCACTCCCCTGCTGGCAGGCGTGCTCTACGCCCTCTACGACGCCGCCGACGAGCGCTTGAGCGTCACGTGGTGGGGCGAGCCCTACATCGCCCGCCTCGTTCACGGCTCGGCCAACTACGACGAGGCTGAGGCCGGCGCGCGCACCGCGGGGGCCTGGATGGCTGAACTGAAAAAGCTCGGTTGGGTACAGGCCATCCAGCGCATGGTGCATGTGGAGGGCAGGCTGCACTTCACCACCAACGCGTGGCGCCTTGTCGTCCCAGTGCAGTTGCGCTCCGAGCTGGAGGCCCAAGAAGACGCCGCTCGGGCCAAGTCCTCCGTCCGCCGGGCCCGCCCTGGGCGGGTCACCCCTCGCCCCCAAGCCCGCCCTTTCGACCCCAGCCCACCGGCGCCGGGCCCCGCCCACAATGGCGACGTGGCCTTACCGGGCGCCCCAGACGAGCCCCCGGTCGACGTTGAGGCCCAGATCGCTGCGGGCCGTGCTGCGCTCGTGGACGCGGCGAAGCGGGCCCCGCCCGACGAACGGCCGCCGCGGCGCTGAGGCGCCCACCCCGACCGGCCCGGCCAGCCACACAACCGACCAGAGCCGCTCTCTTCTAGCCGAGCGCGCCCAAGAGCTGCCCACCGAGGCCAACAAGGCCCCCAAACGCCCCGCTTACCATCTCCGACGGCCAAGCTTCGCCGTCTTATTGACCGCCAAAGAACGCCGTGAATCCCCACCACTTACAGTGGTGACAATCCCACCACGACACCACCATGCACCGCGCCACACCAAAGACCAGTGGCATTCGACCCAAGCTTCCCAGGGGGGGTGTCCCCATCTTCTTGTCAAGCCCTATTGAGGTCGATTCCTTTGCGGAAGGCATCCTCGGTGAGAGGGACCTCGTCCTGCGCGGCGTAGTCGGCCGCCAACGTCACGTCGTCGGGGTGGCCAGCGTCGGTCAGTTCCCGACCGGGTGAGGGGCCCTTTGTCAACCCCCTTGTTTGAGATGGCGGCCCCTCCCGCCTTTGTGCTGGAGCCTGGTGTCCTCTGGGGCGCCTGCGAGGCGCCGTCTGTAAGCAGCTTGGCGGCAACCGGGCGAGCAGAAGCGCCGTGGCGAACCTCGTTTGCGGTCACGGAACAAACCTTCTATGGCGGTCGTGATGAAACGCCCACAGGTCGGGCAGATGAAGCCTTCTCGGCAGGGCTCGGGAAAAGCGTCACTCATTCAGGCTGCTCTCCCCATGGCAGGGTCGCGGTTGGCGACGTGGGTGGCCTCGTCGTAGGTGGCACCGTTGGTTATGCAGGCACCGGTCAACTCAGGCAGCCGCCGCAAGGTCCCCGGCCACCGACCGGACGGCGTAGGGCCGTTTGTCACGGAGCATGGCCAGCATCACGTTGCAGCGCCGGCGGGCGAGGCAGATGACAGCGGCGTTGTGCCGCTTGCCCTCGGCTCGCTTGCGGTCGTAGAACACCTTGGACTCAGGTGAGCGCAGGGATGCAAAAGCCGCTAAGAACATGGCGTTCTTCAGCCGGTGGTTGCCACGTCGGCTCTTGGACTCGCCGTTTATGGACTTGCCCGACTGACGGGTGACAGGGGCGAGACCGGCGTAAGAGGCGAGCTTGTCGCCGTCGGCGAAGCGGCTGCCGTCACCGACTTCGGCCAGGATCCTTGCCCCGGTGCGCGGTCCGATCCCCGGCAGGGTCGAGAGCAGCTCACCGAAAGGGTGGGCCAAGAACGCCTCCTCGATCTCTGCCACCAAGGCGTCCCGGCGCGCGAACAGTCGGTTGAGCTCGGTGGCCAGCTCGGAGATCACCCGCCCAACAGTCGCTTCTGCCGGCATGGTCAGGTCCTGGGCACCGAGAGCAGCCATGACATCGTTAGCGACCTTGTCGGCCAGGCGAGGCGAGCGGGCCCGTACGGCACGTGCGACCCTGGCGCGCCCAGCCGCCTTGAGCGCGGCGGGCGTCGGGTACTTGGCGAGCAGGTCCCGCACGCCGGCGTGCCCGAGACGTGAGCCGACCGCACGCTCGAGCGCCGGGCTCACGCTCGCCAGGCTGTCACGGCAGCGGTTGGTGAGCCTGGTCTGGTCGGTTGCCAGGTCGATGTCGAAGCCGTTCAGGACGCGCAAGCGTTCCAGTAGCTCGTCGGAGCTGGCGTCGAGCCACTGCACCTGCTTGCGACGGGTACGGCCGGTGTCGGCGATGATGAACGCGTCGCGCTTGTCGGTCTTGGCCTCCCCGGGGTACAAGTCGGCGGCCCGGCGCATGACCAGGCCGGGGACGTAGGCCACGGGCACTTGCCGGCTGCGGGCGACTGCCAGCGCGAGCTGTGCGATCGAGCCCGGCTGGTCCACCACCAGGCCCGGGGTGCCGTGCTCGGAGGCCCGGTCCAACAGGGCTTCCAGTACAGCCTGGTCGTTTACCACCGAGCGGGCGAAGAGCCGCTCACCGGCGTCGTCGAGCACTTCGGCAAAATGCTCTTCCTTGCCCACGTCCAAGCCCACCCAAACGTCCACCTGCTCTGGCGTAGCCAACCTCGAGCCTCCTTGTCGTTGTCGTCATCTTGACCAGTTCGGGAAGGCCGTCCATGGTGCGCTCGCCGTCATCCACCTTACGAACCAGCGATCGAGCCGCATGTCCCCATCAGAGGTCCACGCACCGACCATGCCGGCGGCAACACCCCCCAGGCCATCACAACTGCAGGGGGTAATGAGCCATACCGGCACCGCCGGACTTCCCAGGCCCAAGTATTGCTGGCTCAGGCCCGATGAAGATGGTAAGGGGGTCTCTTGTGACCGAAGGTGCGTCCAGTCGCACGGCAACAGCGACAGCTGAGTGGTGTTTGAAGCTTTGTCTCCGCCGCGCCCACAGCGGAAGTTGAGTGACGATAGCGCTCAACCCAACTGGCGCTCCAGACAGTGACGCAACAGGAGTGAAGTCGTTAGCCGAGCGCTCGCCGGTGCTTGGTCGACGTAGTCGGCAACCACCTCAGCGTCCATTCGTCCTACGAGGATTTGCCGTACCGCCGTCTTACCGTCCCGTCTTGGCCGGGGCGGAGGTGAGCTAGCCACCTCTGCAGCGTGGCGGCGCACGGCGGCCATTAGTACCTCGCCGAGTGTGACATTGTCGGCCAAAGCCCGGTCCGACATGGCTTCGGCGATTGAGTAGGGCAGAGATGTTGAGAGCATCACAGCGTTCCCTCGTACCGCCCCGACTCGCGGTTTTAGTGCGACGGGAGGCTCGGTGCGGGCTCGCGCAGCTGATGTCGCGGCAGACGGGGGGTTCGCTTCGGGCATGCTCGCCTGATCGGCGCCGGGGCGCTCTGCAGCCCTGGGGACGGGCCGGCGTGGTG
>JAJZYO010000286.1 GCA_021798075.1 Actinomycetes bacterium | reverse complement strand
CTGCCTACCATCTGCGGAAGTCCGGGCATAGAGCCTCCAAGTAACCCAGGGCGATTCAGCGCCGCCTACGAGGCCGGCTACGGCTGGGACGCCCTCGCCTGGGCCACGGGCGACTTCCTCGGCGACCTGCAGGGGGCCTACGGCCCCTACGTCGAGGGGCGTGGCGCCAACAAGGAAGGGAGCACGGGTTGAACCCTCGGGGCGCGCCGGCGCGCCTCGCAGAGGCAGGGGGGCGGGCCGAGCCAGCCGCAGGGCGGCTGGCCGCTCCGATCGTGGCTGGCGCAAGGCCCGGCCCCCGGCTCGTCAAGGGCCGGCCAGGCACACGTGCCTGGCCTCGGCTCCGCCGTCCCTTGACAAGCCTCCTCCCTGCCGGCGCAGGCGGGGCCCGTCGCGCTCCCCCGGCCCCGAAAGGAGGCCTGGCGCATGAACGAGCACATGGCCGGAGGACCACCGCGCCGGCCCGGCAGGAGGTGGCCACCGTGGCTGTTGAAGCCCCGTCCCGTAACGATGGCCTAACGATGCGGCCCTGCCCCGTCTGCCACGAGGACTTCGAGCCCCGAGGACGGGTCCGTTATGGCAGCGACCGGTGTAGGCAGTCGGCGTTCCGACGTCGCCACCAGGCCGAGGTGCCCGAGGTTCCACTGCCCCCCAAGGGCAGAACACTGGCGGTCACCGTATCCGCGTGCGACAGCTGTGGCGAAAGAGCCCTCGGCGAGCAGTACTGCGCCGACTGTCGGACCTTCACGAGGGCCGTCGGCCGTGGCGGCCTCTGCCCGCACTGCGACGGCGCAGTTGCCATCGAGGACCTACTGGATGCACATTCCAGTGATTCCGGACACTGGTTCCGGCTGAAAGCGGACATCGTTCCGGCCGAAAGCGGACAAGCCAGAGGGTAGGCGGTGCCAGTGGTCGTCTTCGATTGTCAAGGTTGGCCCCAGTCGATGACTGGGCCACCCAACAGGTTACGACTTGTCGCTCGGCTTGCTCGGGCACGTCGCGCTTCGGTCCTCTGGCCCCCCTGGGCAGCATGCCCGCTGCGCGCGAACGGCTCGGGCGCGTGAGCAAGGTCGTGGTCGTTGTCCGGGGAGCAAGCGGTGGTCTCGTCCGCCCTGCTGGGCCGCGGCTCGCTCGATGGACCGCGAGGACCGGTGCCTTTTTGCCTGTCGGCACAAGGCTGTTCGCTTCCCCGACGACAACGGCCCCCCGGGGGGCCGGCGTCAGTGGGGGGGGTGCCGGTGCCGCCGGGGCCGATCGGGCGACAGAGGGGCTTGGCGCGCTCGCCGTCGGGTGCCGGCCAGACGACGTCCCCGCCGAGGGAGCCCCGAGGCGGGTGCTGGGGAGCCATCTGGTGGTGACTACCTCGGGCCCAGCACCCGCCGTGGCTCAGGTCAGCTCGTCCCGGCCTCTGGGCGCTGGCTGCCGAAGCGTTCCCAGGCGCTCGCCCGGGTGACGCCGAGCAGGTTCGCGACCTCGGCCCAGGAGAGCCCGTAGGCCCTCGCGTCGTCGACGGCCCGTGGGAGCCTCGAGCTCACTTCTGCTGCGAGGCTCGAGAGCAGCTCCAACGTCACGGAAGCGTCGCCTGGCCAGAGCCCCCGCGACCTGCCGAGGTCCTCCAGGGCCCGGTCCAAGGCGGCGGCGGTGCCGGTGCCGGCCACCGCTCCCGTGTAGTGGCCCCGGGGCCCTCTGCTGCGCGGTAAACCGTACACCGCAGGCGCAGAGGGGGCTCGTGCGGCGGGGCCCTCGCCGAGGGGCTCTCGGTCGCGCCCGCGCGAAGCGTCACGCATCCCGGCCCTCCTCGCTCGTCGGCCCGGGCTGGCGGCGCCGCATCGAGGAGCCCTTCATGGCGATGCGGTGAGCTGCCTGGCACACGCGGTCCAGCACGGCGTCGGCCAAGGTCGGGTCTGCCATCGAGGGGTGCCACTTGTCGACCGGCAGCTGGGAGGCGACCACCGTCGAGCGGAGACCGGACCTGTCCTCCACCACTTCGAGCAGGTCCCTGCACGCCTCGGCCGGTGCCGGGCTCAACAAGAAGTCGTCCAAGACGAGGACGGCCACCCTCGCCAACTGGGAGAGGGTGCGGGCGTAGCGGCCGTCGGCGCGCCCGAGGGCCAGGTCGTCCAGGAGCCTCGGGGCCCGCAGGTAGAGGGCCGTGTACCCCTGGCGGATGGCGGCGTTGGCGAGCGCACAGGCGAAGAAGGACTTCCCGCAACCGGTCGGGCCGGTCACGAGCACGTTGTGGTGCTCCCTCACCCATGTGCCCTGGGCCAGGGCCAGCACGACCGAGCGGTCTAGGCCCCTCGGGGCGCGGAAGTCGATGTCCTCTACGGCCGCCGGGTAGCGCAGCTTGGCTGATTTCAGCCTGGCGGCGAGGCGACGGCTGTCCCTCGCGTCGGCTTCCTTGTCGACCAACAGCCCCAAGCGGTCGGCGAAGGTGAGCCCGTCGTAGGTGCCCGGTGCCGACAGCTGTTCGGAGAGGCCAGCGGCCATGGCGTGGAGGCCAAGGGCCCCCAGTTTCTCTATGGTCTGGTTGGCGAACATCGGCTCAGGCCTCCTTTTCCTCGGCGTAGTAGCCTGCCCCGCGCAGGTTCTCGTGCTCGGCCGGCGCCGGCGCCTGCGAGGCCCCCGGGAGCGGGGCCCGGTCGAGGTTCTGGGCCAGGATCGACTTGACCGAGGTGTAGGAGATGGCCCCGCAGGCGAGCGCCCGCTCACAGGCCGCCCCCAGGCGCTCGTTGCCGTAACGCTTGGCGAGGCCCATGAGCCCGAGGCAGGCCCTGTAGGAGTGCTCGGGGTGGGGCCTGGAGGCGAGCATCTTCTCGGCCAGGGCAGCTGCGTGGGGGCTCACCGACCCCGCCCACTCGACGAGGCGTGACGGGGCCCACTCGAGGTGGGCCCGGTGGGAGGGGGGCATGTGGGCTGGGTCGGTTATGTACCTCCGGCGGCCGTACTCCCTCGGGTGGCTCGCCACCCGGCGGGCCCCCTTGTAGATTTCTATCGTCTTCGCGGTCGCCCGCAGCTCGAGCTTTTGGTGCACGAGCGTGTAGGGCACCGAGTAATAGTGACGGCCGGAGCCGTCGCTGTTACCGGTGTACTCGACGTGGTAGTCGATGTTCACGGTGACGTTTTTCCAGTGCGCCAGCTCGTAAGGCGTGGCGGGGAGGGGCCTCAGTGCCGGGCGCTCCAGCTCCTCGAAGAGCTCCTTTCGCGAGGTGGGCTCGCCCCTGAAGGGACGCTCGCACAGTTCGGCCACCTTCTGCCTGATAGCCTTGTTCAGCTCGGCCAGGCTGAAGAACGTGTGCTTCCGGAGCGGCGCCAGCACCCAGCGTTCTACGACCAAGACGCCGGCCTCCGCGGCTGCTTTGTCACGGGGCCGGTAGGTCCTCGTCGGCAATATTATGGTGCCGTAATGGTCGGCCAGGTCAGAGTACGACCTGTTTATCATCGGGTCGTAATAACAGGCTTTTGTGACCCCCGACTTCAAGTTGTCCGGCGTTATTGCGACCGTCACGCCGCCAAATGCCTCGAAGGTGTGCACGTGGGCCATGAGCCAGCTGTCCAGGGCCTGGTCCGGGGTCGCCTCGACGTGGAGCATCCCCGAGCAGCCGAGCACCGCCACGAAGATCTCGGCCCCGGCGACCTCGCCGGTGGTGCGGTCCGTGACCGGGAACGTGTCGCCGCTGAAGTCGACGAAGGTCCTCTCGCCCGCTGGGTAGCTGAGCCGCATGACGACCTCCTGGCAGCCGAGCCACTCCTCGTGACTGGGTGTTCACGAAAAGCCGACTGACGGACGGCGCCCCGGCACCACGACAGTACCAGGCAGCATGTGCGAGTGGCCGCCTGGGCCCAGCACCAGGTGGCCATGGAGGTGCGAGAACTGCCGGGGGGCCAGACAGGGACGCCGCCAAGGCGCCCAAGGCCTTCGACGGCCGGCTACTGGGCTTTGCCGAGGCCGACCGTCTCACGGGCTACATCGCCTACACCTGGCCCGAGCTGGACAAGCTGCTGCGGGACGGACCGGGCCGCGAGCCCAGAGAGGCCAATCGCCAAGCCTACAACCGCTCGCGCTACTACATGGCCCGCAAGTACACGGC
>JAJZYO010000285.1 GCA_021798075.1 Actinomycetes bacterium | reverse complement strand
GCGCGTTGCCGACCAGTACGGCTTCTCTGTCGGCCTGGCACCCGACGGGCTCCGCATCAGGCGCGGTCTGTTGTCGACAGTTGCCGAGACCATCCCCTTCGCGAGGGTCCAGGCCGTTCGCAAGGTGGAGCCCCTGACCTGGAGGCCGATGGGGTGGTGCCGGCTCGAAGTGGACGTGGCAGGTTCTGCGGGTCGCGAACAAGGCACTTCGCGCCTGACCCGTGCGCTCTTGCCCGTGGGCCCGACTGCCACGGCCGACTGGATGCTCTCGTCGGCCCTCGGGCTCAAGCAGTTCGAGCTTTCCAAGCCTCCACGGCGAGCCGCCTGGAAGGCGCCGCTCAGCTATCACTTCCTGGGGAGCGCCTACCAAGGCAGCGTCATAGGCGCATCGAAGGGCAGGACGAAGAAAACGACTACGTGGATGCCCCTCGGGAAAGCCCAGAGCATCCGCTGGGTCGAAGGCCCGCTGCAACGGCCGCTCCATTTGGCCACGGTCCGCGTGGACGCCGCCGGGCGCGGTGTGGTCGCCGACCTGCGCGACCGGGACTCAGAAGAAGCACGCCGGATCTTCGACTCCTTACTCCTGGCCAGTAGGTCCGGCCGCCATAGCGCCGCCGGCAAAGCGCCGGGACCGGAGACGACCCAGGGCGCCGACACCTCGCCCACGTCGCTAACGGCACCGGCGAGGGCGGCTGATGGCACGGCTCAGCCGCTGCGCGACGGGCCACCTCCGAGGGGCCTCACCTACGGGCAACCTCCCGCACCTCCCTCCGAACTTGCCTAGGCGGCCATTGCCCGAAACCGCCACGGCGGCGGTTGGCGCCGGGGAGCTCAGGCAAGGCTCTGCGGCAGCTGCCCACCCCCAGGATAAGGCTGTGCGGAGGGCGACAGTGCCGTGGCGGTGACCGGAGGGACGGCCGGCGAAGCAGGAGGAAGTCCGTCCCTAGGCCCGGCTACCACATCCGTGCCCACGCTGGCGCCAACTCCGGTCAAGGTCTCCCCACCCGAACCTGCCTGACCCGCGAGGCCATCCAGTTCCCGAGGCGCTCCGGCATCCCATCGCTTCAGCTCGACACGGGGTATGAACCAGCTAGCCAAGAAGGCCAAGGCCGCAATCGGCACCGCGTAGAGGAAAACCGCCTGGACACTCGCCGCGTAGCCACCCACGAAACCAGTACGGATGGCCGCAGGCAGATGGGCCAAGGCGGCCGGGGTAACGTCGGCGGCCGAGAAGCCCGCCGGCAGCGGCAAGCCGTGGAGGTGGCTCCGCAGGTTTCCGACGAGCAGGTTGGAGAAGATGGCACCGAATATGGCCGTCCCGAAGGAACCGCCAATCGAACGGAAAAACGTCGCCCCGGAAGTGGCCACGCCGAGCTCGCTCTGGGGCACTGCGTTTTGGACCAAGATCACCAGCACCTGCATGACCAACCCGATCCCGATGCCGAGCACGACCATGTATAGGGCGTTCACGGCGTCCGAGGTCCCCACTCCCATCAAGGAGAGGAGATAAAGGCCGCCGGTCGTGACCCCAGCGCCGACGATCGGGAACAGGCGGTACTTACCCGTCCTCGAGATCACCAGGCCCGACCCCGTCGTCGTGACAAGCAAGCCTGCCATGAGCGGGAGCAACTGCACCCCCGAGAGCATCGGCGAAATACCCTTGACAACCTGGAAGAATGCCGGTAGGTAGGTGATCGCCCCAAACATGGCGAAACCGATTATGAAACCGACCACGCTCGTAACCGAAAAGGTGCGGTCCTTGAAAAGGTGGAGCGGGAGGACGGGTTCACGTGCGTGGCGCTCGACCACTATGAACACGCCGACCAAGACGGCCCCCACCACGGCCATGATGATTATCGGGGCCGAACCCCACGCGTAGGTTGTGCCGCCGAGGCTCGCAACCAGGACCAAGGCCGATGCAGACGCGGTTATGACGGCTGCGCCGAGATAGTCAATGACGTGGCGCGTCCGGCTCAAGTGCCCTGGGACCTGGGCCGCCACAACCATAAGTGCAATGACGCCGATTGGCAGGTTTATATAGAAGATCCAACGCCAGGAGAGGTTGTCCACGAAGAACCCCCCGAGGAGCGGTCCGATAACGCTCGCGACTGCGAAGGTAGCACCGAAAAGGCCGACATAGCGGCCTCGTTCCCGTGGAGACACGACATCGCCGATTATCGCCTGGGAGCCCACCATTAAACCGCCGCCACCGAGGCCCTGCAACGCCCTGAATGCGATCAGCTCGAACATGGACTGGCTCAGCCCCGAGAACACCGACCCCACCAAGAAGATGACGATCGCCATCTGAAAAAACGTCTTCCGGCCGTACTGGTCACCGAGTTTCCCCCAAAGCGGTGTCGAGACCGTGGAGGCGAGGAGGTAGGCCGTCACGACCCAGGCGATATGGGAACCTCCCTTTAGGTCGCCCACTATCGTAGGAAGGGCGGTGGAAACGATCGTCTGGTCCAGCGCGGCGAGGAGCATGCCGAGCATCAAGGCGCTCATGATCACGAGCACCCGCCGATGGCTGATGTTGCCCGCCGGGGGCGCCTCGTAGGGTGGCGCCGTGGAGGCGGCCGCCGCAGCCGACGCGGCGCCCCCGTGAATAACTGGGTTGGCATTGCTCATTTAGTGCTTTCCCCTTTCCCGGAAAACTCAGTAGCGATCTCACGGAGCTCACACTTCTCCGGGAGACCCTCAGAAATTGCCTGGAAGGCCGAGGCCACCAGACCTTCGACCGGCACCTTCCCGCCAAGGTTGGCCCAATAGAAACTGGCGACCCTGATGGCAGACGCTGCACAGCTCGCGACCAGCACTGGGTACGGGTCGCGCCGGAGGTCGGTGCCAAGCCGCTCAGCGAGAGCTTCGGCCAGGGCCCGTTCCATTAGCGCCATCTCCGCCGCCCGCGCGGCCCTGAAGGCTGGGTCGACAGCCGCCTCCTTCAGGAGCCCCATGATCTCCGCCGGGGCACACCCGAGCTGACCGACCTCCTCTGCCATTGAGCTGACCCGCTTGCTCAGGACGTCGCGAAGCGCCTGAAGGGGGTCAAGCGACGCCGGCGCCCCGACGAGCTGGCGGCGAAGCGACTCGATCGTCTCGGGCTCGGTGCCGAAGATGACCGCCTCTTTGGAGGGGAAGTAGTTAAAGAAGGTCCTCGGGGAAACGTCTGCCGCTTCGGCGATGTCCTCTACGGTGACCTTCGAGTACCCTTTGGCTGCGAACAGCTCCAACGCGTGCATGCGGATCGCGCGCCGCGTGGCCACCTTCTTGCGCTCCCGGAGCCCCTGGTGCTCGTCCAACGTGCCGTGGTCCAAACTCATCTTGCACTCACTGTACCCTTGCGGTCATGCAAACATGCAGCGAGCGCAAAAATATCCCAGGACCAGGGGACTATGCGGCTAGGTGAGCAGAAGACCGAGAAACCGCGTCATGACCCGGGGAGCTCGCAGAAACGCGCGGCGAGAGCTGCCCTACGCGGGCGAGGGTCAGCGAACTCTGCCGAGATCGGCCCCTGCCGCCTGCAAGTAGGCCTCCTCGGAGGGGGCCGCCGCCGACTGGACGGCGATCCGTTCAGCGACTCTATGCAACCGTGCAACCCACTTGAGCAGGTGCTCGCGAGCATGCTCAGCCTTGTCGTCGAGACCCTCAATGGACTCGATACCCCAGTTCTTCAAGACGACCGGCACGACGACCTGCTCGTAGTGGACGCGGTAGTCGTATATACCGGCCGCGGCGATCGCCGCAGCGTGTACAGCAAAGCCATCGAGAGCGGCGCCTGGCATGTCGAAACGAGTCACCTGACGGTCGATAGCCTCGACTGTCCTCGAAGGGTCGACCTGTATCGCCGCCGTCACCAGGTCTCGGTAAAAGAGGTAGTGGAGGTTTTCGTCGGCCGCGACCCGCTTCAGAAGAGTGCACCCGATGTCATCTAGCAGGCGCCCCGTATTCCAGTGGGAGATGCGCGTCGCCAGTTCCTGCAGAGCTAGGTATACGAGCCCGTCGGTCAGGCTGGCCCCACGGTGGCCGGCCTCGAAGCCCGACGACACCTCGCTCATACGTGCCCGTTCGACGGCGACGAGGTCGAGCTTGCGCGTG
>JAJZYO010000284.1 GCA_021798075.1 Actinomycetes bacterium | reverse complement strand
GAGGGGGCCCAGCTAGAAGCAAACCGATCCGGCAACCTGCTCGAGGGCCCACCTCGATGGCGGAACGGGCTGAGCATCAAGTCATGATATTTCAATCTATCTCGATGTGTACAGGCCAGGTCGGAGAAGCGAGAAGCCGGCGGGGCACCTGTAGGACGAGGAACTCGCGCCAGTGCCCGTGCGCCCAGCCACCACGGGTGCGCCGCCCTGGACGCCGACGTGCTGTCGCGCCAACCGCCTCTGCCAATAATTGACTAAACTTGCTCTCACTAGGTAAACTAGCAACAAGAAGGGAGGGACCCGGGTGCGCTACCGGTCATACAGGGGTGGTGATGAGGCGTCCCTTGTCAGCTGCTGGAACAGGGGCCTTCCCCGAGACCAGGTCCACCTGGACCGGTTCGTCACCACGACCCTTCTGGACGACAACTTCGCCGAAGAAGGGCTCATCGAAGCTTGGGACGACCAAGACAAGCTGAGAGGTTTCGTCAACGCCGTCGCCGTTCGCCACGGCGTCGGAGCGGCGGCTGAAGGCGAAGCGGAGGGTTGGTTGCAAGCACTGGTCGTCGACCCCGCAACCAGGCGCCAAGGCATCGGGAGCGAGTTACTATGGCGGGCAGAGGCCTACTTGGCGGCTCGCGGGTGCTCGAGCGTGGCCGTGACTCCCTACCCTCCGGCTTACTATTACCCCGGCGTGCCGCTAGACAGGTACCCGGGGAGCGAGAAACTTTTCGAGCAGGCTGGTTACCGCCGCTCCGCAACCGTAAACGCCATGGACGTGCTGCTGGCGTCTTATGAGGTGCCCCCGGACGTGGCGAGGCAAAAGGCCCGCCTGGAAGCCGATGGCTGGCAATTCGGCTACGCGGCGGTGGAGTGGTATTCGCGGCTTATCCAGCTGTGTGAAAAGTTGAGTGGGGACTGGGGGGCCGTCGTCCGCTCCGCATTGCGCCAAGGGACGAGCCCGGAACAGATCCAGTTGGCGACCCGGGGCGACCAAGTCGCCGGCTTTACGATATTCGGCGCATTTGCCGGCTGCCCCGACCGTTTCGGCCCCTTCGGAGTGGCCGATGAGTTCCGCCGCATTGGCCTCGGGAACGTGCTGCTGCACGAGACGTTGCGAGAAATGGCATCTCGCAGCATGCATTGCGCCTGGTTCCTCTGGACGGGCGAGCACGACGCCGCATGGAGGTTGTACCACCGGGCCGGCTTCGAGGTCACCCGCCGTTTCGGCATCTACGAAAAACAATTGAGCCAAACCAGATCTCCCGGCGCAGCACCGGCCCAAACGGTGAGCCAACCATGAGCGGCGGCCTGTTGCTCATAGGGGCGCACGTGGGCGACATGGACTTCACGGCCGGCCACTTGGCCCGGTTGTACGCCAAAGCCGGCGACGAGGTGCTGTTTTTGCACCTGACAGCCGGTGAAGGGGGGCATCCGGGCAAAGACCGGGGTGCCTACAAGGCCCAAAAACTGGCGGAGGCGGCGGAGGCGGCGGGCCGGCTCGGCGCAGAGTGCCGGGTGCTCGGACACCCCGACGGTGACCTGTTCGCGAGCCAGGGCGTCGCTTTGGAGGTGGCAGGGATCATCGACGAGCGCCGGCCGCGTACGGTCGTGACGCACTGGCGGGGCTCTTTGCACCGCGACCATGCCAATTGTCACTTCGCCGTCGAGCGGGCGCTCGAACTCGTGAGCGGGCACCGCCCCGAGCTTTGGTTCGCCGACAACTGGGAAGACGCTGATGGCTTCAAACCTGACGTCGTCGTGGACATCAGTGCCGTGTTCGACGACTGGCTCTCAGCTGCACGGTGCCACGAGCTCTTCCGGGGTGGTGTCGTCAATTTCGACTACCAGGGCTATTACGAGGCGTTGACGTTGCTGCGGGGCAAGATGTCAGGCACCCAACGAGCAGCGGCGTTCATGAGGCCGCCCTCCGTCTTTTCCTCCCCCGCCGCGAGATTGGCCGGCGATTGAGCAATGCCGTGGACGCGGAGCGCCGACCGGTGCAGAGCACGACCTGAGGGAGAGCGCAAGCCATGAGGTTTTTCGCCCGGCGGTTCCTCTTCTACCTCTTGACGGCGTGGGCGGCCTTGACCCTCAACTTTCTCATACCCCGGCTCATGCCAGGGAACCCGGTCGAGATCATGATCGCGAAGTACAAGGGCCAGCTCTCCCCGGCGGCGGTCAAGTCCCTCACCGCTCTGTTCGGCCTCAACCACGCCGGCCTGGGGTCACAGTACGTGACCTACTGGAGGGACCTCCTCCACGGCAACCTCGGCACGTCGGTCACGTACTTCCCGTCCTCGGTGGCTTCGGTCATCGCGGCAGCCCTGCCGTGGACAGCCGTGCTCGTCGGGGTGTCCACAGTGGTCAGCTTTTTCCTCGGGACCCTGCTCGGCATTATTGTCGCCTGGCGGCGCGGCTCCTGGCTCGACGGGATCCTTCCGCCCGCCACGACGTTCCTGTTGGCCATCCCCTACTTCTGGTTCGGGCTCATCGCCATCTACTTCTTCGGCGTCTTGGTGCACGTGTTCCCCACCACGGGCGGGTTCTCCAACTCGACGACGATCGGGTTCACGGGAGCGTTCCTCTCCAGTGCTGCCTACCATGCCATCCTCCCGGCCGTCACCATCGTGGTCTCCTCGATCGCCGGGTGGCTGATCGGCATGCGCAACATGATGGTGTCAACCCTGTTCGAGGACTACGTCATGGTGGCCGAAGCCAAGGGCCTCCCCAAGCGTCGGATCATGCTGACCTATGCCGCCCGCAACGCGGTGCTGCCCTCCATAGCCAGTTTCGCCTTGTCTCTCGGCTTCGTGGTCAGCGGCGCCCTGTTAGTCGAGGTCGTCTTCTCCTACCCGGGGATCGGCTATGTGCTCCTCCAAGCCGTGAGCAACGAGGACTACCCCTTGATGCAGGGGGTGTTCCTCATCATCACCTTGGCGGTCCTCGTGGCCAACATCGTCGCTGACGGCGTCTATGTCCTGCTCGACCCCCGTACCCGCCAAGACGTATAGTCATGTGGCGAGCGTGAGCCTGTGACGACCGTGGCAATTACCGCCGATACCGGCGGCGGTGACGTCGTCGGAGGCGCTGCGGGAGCCGCAAGCCCCTCGGCCGAACCCGGTCGCCGGTGGCGTTGGGCCGGAGGGCTGCGCTCCGGGAAGATCATCGCAGGCTTGGCCCTACTCGGCTTCTTTGTGCTCGCTTCGATCTTCGGGCCCCTCTTCGACCACACCAACCCCTCTGCCCTTTCCCCCGCCTCCCTCCAACCCCCGTCGGGGGCACACTGGCTTGGTACGACCCAGACGGGCCAAGACGTGTTCTCCGAACTGCTCTATGGGGGCCGGGTCTCGTTACTGGTCGGTTTTGCGTCCGCGGCCATCGCAACTGTCGTGTCCCTGGTCGTAGGCTTGGCTGCCGGCTACCTGGGCGGCACGGCCGACGAGGTACTTTCCGCCCTTTCCAACATCTTCCTCGTCATCCCGGCCCTCCCTTTGGTCATCGTGCTTGCGGGGTATGCCCCCAACAAGGGCTCCTTGACCGTGACCCTGGTCATTGCGGTGACAGGGTGGGCATGGGGGGCGAGGGTCCTGCGCGCGCAGACGCTCAGCATCAGGAAGCGCGATTACATCGAGGCAGCCCGGGTCAGCGGCGAGCGGACGTTCCGCATCATTTTCGCCGAGATCCTGCCCAACGAGCTCGCCATCGTCGCTTCGGGGTTCCTCTTTACCGTCATCTTCGCCATCTTGACCCAGGCTGGGCTCGCCTTCCTCGGCCTGTCGAGCGTGACAACCTGGTCGTGGGGCTCGATGCTCTACTGGGCGGAGAACAACGAAGCCATGCAAGTGGGGGCGTGGTGGTGGTTCCTCCCGCCTGGCCTCTGCATTGCTCTCGTCGGGACGAGCCTGGCGCTTATCAACTTTGGCATCGACGAGTTCGTCAACCCTCGCCTGAGGACGGCGAGGATAGCCACCAAGGAGGTGGCCAAGGGCCTGGGTGCCAGCAAACCTCTGGCTGGTGAACCAGACGGTGCAGCCGAGGAGGACGAGGGCCCACCGAGCGCCCGTCCCTTGGCGCCGAGGCCGGTGGCCTCGTTCAC
>JAJZYO010000283.1 GCA_021798075.1 Actinomycetes bacterium | reverse complement strand
CAGAACCGGCGCCACCCGGGTGCCCAGTCGATCGCGGCCGCTTCGTAGTACACCTGCGGCACGTTCTTCAGGGCGGCCACGAACAACAACATGCTGAAGGCCGTGCCGGCCCACGCCTCGGCCATCACCATTACGATGAGCGAGAGGGTGCCGTTGGACTGCCAGGCCAGTGTTGGCAGCCCGAGCCTCTGTAGGGCGAAGTTGACGAGGCCGAAGTTCTCGCCGAACATCCACCGCCAGATGAGACCGTTGACGATGGGCGAGATCAGCCAGGGGATGAAGAAGAACACCCGCGCCACCAGCTTGCCCTTGGCGTAGCGGCTCACCAGGAGCATGGCTATGGTGAGCGACAGGACGTAGGCGAGCGGCACGACCATGCCCGTGAAGAGCAGGGTGCGCACCAGAGCCGAGTGGAACAGCGGGTCACCAAGGAGCTGGGTGTAGTTGGACAGGCCCACGAACGACGCGGCGCTGAACCCGTTGTAGTTGGTGAACGAATAGGCGATGCCTATCGCCGCCGGCCAGGCGAAGAAGAGCGCGAAGAGGACCAGGTTGGGCGCAATGAGCGTCAGGGGCGCTCTCACGTACCTGCCGTAGCGCCTACGGCGGCGCCGAACTGTCAACGCTGCTGCTGGGACTGCCACCTCGTTCCCTCACCCTCTGTCGGTCACCACAACGGCACAGCGGCACCGCTGGTCGTCTTGCCCCCGTGCCACCGAAAGCCCACGTGCACCGCCCGGGACCGCATCGCCGGGCGGTGCACTGACAGCCGGCCCGGTCCGTTGGACCAGGCCCGCAGTCGGCTCAGGCGCCCCCGACCTGTTGGTCGTAGCCCTTGATGATGTTGGAAACCGTAGCCTGCACGCTCTGCTTGCCCTGGATGTACAGGTCCATCTGGTCGACCGTGGGGTCAGTGGTGATCGACTTGCCCTTCAGGCCCCAAGCCTGCTGGGCCGTGCCGAAGTAGTAGGAGATGGGAGCGGCGAGCGCGATCTCTTCTTTGTAGAGCTTGAAGCTGGCCTGGGCCGCAGCCGACTTGAACGGGTAATGGATGGGGAGGTTGCCCTCAACCGGCAGGAAGCCGTTGATGGAGCTCAGCTTGGCATAGGTACTGGGCTTGTAGACCCAGGTGAGGAACTTCTTCGCCGCCGGGGCCTCGGTCGAGCTGTTGTTGAAGCCCACCATCAGGCCACCGGCTTCGATGTCGGATGCCTGCACCGGCTGGGCAGGGGTGGGCACGCTCGCCCATTGGAAGTTGGTGATGCTCTCGGCGAAGTCCGAGGTCTGCCATACGCCGGACCAGTAGGCCACCACCTGGCCGCTCTTGAAGAGGGCGTTGGGGTCGGCCCCGCTCAGCCATACCGAGTTGGGCATGGTGACGTTGTTGCTCATCTGCTTGAACAACTGCAGGGCCTTGTAGGTACCCGCCGTGGTGGCGAACTTGCCGTTGGCACCCTCGTGCATGTAGTTGCCGCCGAACTCGTAGACGAAAGCCCGTAGCCGCGCCGGCGAGGGGTCGAAGACGAGGTCGTACTTGGCGCCGGTCGCCTTGCGCACCTTGTCCGCCGCTGCAAGGAACTGCGTCCAGGTCCATGTGTGGGCAGGGTTGGTGGGGAAGGAGACGTGGGCCTTCTCGAACAGGCTCTTGTTGATGAACATCCCGGCCGCCGTGATGTCGGACGGGATCGTCAGCACGTGCCCGGCGCTGTCGCGCACCAGGGCCGACTGGTAGATGTGATAGCTCTTGTTGCCCGCGATCGAGGAGAGGTCGATCAGCTTGCTCACCCAAACCGGGTCGAGGGAGGGAACGTCAGCCACGTCGGGCAACGAGCCCGCCAGGGCGGCATCGCGCAACTTGGTCGTGTACCCGCTGTAGGGGATGTTGACGATGTTGATCTTGGTGCCCGTCAGTTTGGCGTAGTCCGCGGCTATGGCCGTCCAGCCCTGTAGCTGGGCGGAACTGGTGGAAACCCAGAACGTGAGGCTCTGCGGCTGGCTCGCGGCGCCGGCGATGCCGGTGGGCCCGGCCACGGTGGCGATGCTGCAGATGGCGCCTACGAGCGCTGCCACGGAACGGTGCTTTCGCACAGTTCGCTCCTTTCTTGTCCGGCGTACGGCCCGGTGCGTTGGTTGGGGTCGGGGCCCTCCCGGGTTCCCCGGGTGACCTGCAAGCGGCCCATTGGGTAAGCGCTTGCCAAGCTACCATGAGCTCTGGTAGCGTGTCAAGGTGCCCCGGAGCCGAGGGATTTAGGACCAGGATATATAGGTGACTGCCCGCCAGCTGCGAGTGTCTCCCTAGTGGTAAATGCATACTTCGTGCCTGGCTCGGCAAGCGTTTGCTGACCGGAGGGGCCGCTCTGCCGCTGTGGTAGGCTCAGCCCGTAAAGGCTTGCAGACCTCGAGGACGGACGCGATGGGCGTAGGGGGCGGCGGGCAAGGCGAGCGCAAGGCGCCGAGCCTGTACGACGTGGCGCGCCTGGCGGGTGTCTCCATTGCCACGGCCTCGAGGGTCCTGGCCAACTCCCGGCCGGTGCGCGCCGACCTCCGTCAGCGGGTCCTGGAGTCGGCGGCCGCTCTGGACTATTCGACCAACCCGCACGCCAGGGCGCTGGCCAGTTCGCACGACGCTTCGGTCGGCGTGGTGGTGCACGACGTGAGCGACCCGTACTTCTCCGAGATCGTACGGGGGGTCCTCGATGGGGCCGAGACCAGCAACCAGATGGTGCTCATCTCGAACACCTACCGCGACGTCCAACGGGAGCTCGATTACATCCGCCGCTTCCGTGCCCAACGGGTCAGCGCCCTGGTGCTGGCCGGTAGCGGACGGCTCGACCGCGAGACGGAGGCGCACCTGAACGCCGAGATCACCAACTTCGAAAGGTCCGGTGGGCGGGCGGTGCTGATCGGCCGTCACGACGTGGCCGGAGACTCGGTGGCGCCCGACAATGCCGGGGGTGCGCGCCAGGTGGCACAGCACCTCGTCGACCTCGGCCACATGCGCATCGGGGTGGTTGCGGGGCCTCCCGAGCTCACCACGAGCTACGACCGCCTGACCGCCTTCCGGGAGGCACTGGCCGAGCGCGGAGCCGAGCTCCCAGAGGACCAGGTGGTGAGCGGGGGCTTCAACCGGGCACAAGCGGAGCTGGCCGCAGCCGAGCTGATGGGCCGCCGTCCCGGCCTCACGGCTATCTTCGCGCTCAACGACGTTATGGCTATCGGTGTACTGGCCTACCTTCACCAGAGAGGGGCACGAGTGCCAAAGGACATTTCCGTAGTGGGCTTCGACGACATCCCGGTGGCGGCCGACCTCAGCACGGCCCTGACCACCGTGCAGGTGCCAATGACCGAGATAGGCAGGCGGGCCTTCGAGCTGGCGCTGACGCCACCAGCCAAGAGGTTCCGTTCGGAGCGGGTGCCCACCCACCTCGTCGTCCGGGCATCGACGTCGGGCGCCCGGCCGTGACCCGGTCCCTGAGGGTCGGCGTGATAATGAACGGGGTCACGGGTCGCATGGGGCGCACCCAGCACCTCGCCCGGTCCATTGCCGCCATACGGGCCGACGGTGGGGTGCGGGCCGGCGATGCCGTGATATGGCCGGACCCGGTGCTGGTCGGCCGGGACGAGAGCCGCCTTCGCGAACTGGCGGCCGCCCACGGGATAGAGCGCTACAGCACGGACCTGACTGCCTGCCTCGCCGACCCGGCCGACTCCGTCTACTTCGACGCTCAGACGACCTCCCGCCGCGAGGAGGCGGTGGCCGCTGCCCTGCGTGCCGGCAAGCACGTCTACTGCGAGAAGCCCACTGCGGGGACCAGCGCGGCCGCCATGGGGCTCGCCTCCCTGGCAGCTGAGGTGGGCGCCCGCAACGGCGTGGTACAGGACAAGCTCTTCCTGCCGGGGGTGCAAAAGCTCCAGCGGGTGCTCGAGCAGGGCCTGCTCGGCCGCCTGCTGGCGGTGCGGGTGGAGTTCGGTTACTGGGTGTTCGCCGACGCCGTCGGCACCACGCAACGCCCCTCCTGGAACTACCGCCAGCAGGACGGGGGCGGGATCGTGCTCGACATGTTCTGCCACTTCAACTACCTCTTCGAGAACCTCTTCGGCCCGGTA
>JAJZYO010000282.1 GCA_021798075.1 Actinomycetes bacterium | reverse complement strand
CGACCTCGTGCCCGGCGACCTCGTGCTGGTCCGCGGCACACAGGAAGGATTGGTGTCGGGCGTCCTGACGATCGACGCGACCTTGGTCTTCATACCGCTCGTGAGCCACGTGGGCATCGTGGGCAACTTGGGCGCCAACAGCTTCATGCTCAGTTCTACCAGTTCGACCTCGATGGTCACCGTGGACGTGACACCGACCACGAGGTACTACGTGCCGGGAGTGAGTTCGCCGAGCCTCTCGAGCTTGGCCAGCGGCGACAGGGCGAGAGTGATCGGCAACCAGGAGGGCACTGATGCGGTGAGCGCCATCGTGGTCAGGGTCCTGGGCGAGAGCCACTTCCGGGGCCACCACTACGGTCGTGGCGGCAACGACGGAGTTGGTGGCTCCCGCGGCGGCCCGTCGGGTGCGGGCGGCGGGCCCACCGGCGGCTCGGGCAATGGCAGCCAACGAGGTGGCGACCACAACCACGGTAGTGGCGGCGGTGACGGGCACCTTGGCGGTCACCACGGCGGTCACTGAGCCGCTCTCAAATAAACGCCTCTCAAATAAAACGCTCTGAAATAACGCAATAGGAGCCAGGCGTGGCGCTCGGAGGCTTACTCTGAGCCCCACGCCTGAGCACTTGGGACTGCCCGCCCTCACCCAGCCACGCACACTTCGGGCGGTCCTCGACCGGCTGGTCCCCGCCGACGCTTACCCGTCTGCCACCGAGGCAGGCGTCTACGACTTCCTGCTCCGGCATTCCGCCCGCGAGCTTGCACCCGGCTGGCCCGAGCTGGTGGCCGGTCTCGACGGGATCGACGGCGAGGCCCACGCCCGCTTCGGCGCTTCGTTTGCCGAGCTCGGCCCGGACCACCGGGACCAGTTGCTGGAGGCTGTCCAGGCCGGGAGCGCCTCGGCTCAGCCGGGCGCCGGCGGCAAGTGGTTGGCGACGCTGACCGCCTGGGTGGCCGACGCGTACTACGCCGACCCGGGCAACGGCGCCAACCCCGGTGGTGAGTCGTGGGAGATGATCGGCTACCCCGCGCCTGTGCCTGCCGAGCAGGTGAGCCCAGGGCGACTACCCCGTGTGTGCCGTTCCCTGGACGAAGTCGCCGGCGGCTACGACGTAGTCGTGATCGGCGGTGGCGCCGGCGGGGGAGTGGCGGCCTACGTCCTCGCCTGCGCCGGCTTGCACGTCCTCGTCGTGGAGCGCGGCGAGGCGCTCGCGGCGACGGATGTCCCCACCGACCACCTGCGCAACCACCGTCTCGCCCGTTACGGGCACAACACCGGCCCGCGCCTCGAGGATAACCCGAGGGTACTCGTCACGGCTGAAGGTGAACAGGTGCTGAGCCCTCATGAGAGCGGCTGGAACAACAATGCCATGGTCCTCGGCGGCGGCACCCGCGTCTGGGGCGCCCAGGCGTGGCGGTTCTGCCCGGTCGATTTCCGTATGGCGAGCACCTACGGGGTGCCCGAGAGGAGCACGCTTGCCGACTGGCCGATCTCTTATGAGGACCTCGAGCCTTACTACGACGAGGTGGAGTGGTCGATCGGGGTCGCCGGTCAACCCGGGCACGCCCACGCGGGGCCTCGCCGCCGGCCCTACCCGCTCGCCCCTTTCCCACTCGGGACTTCAGGGCACCGGTTGTCGGCCGGAGCGGCCCAGCTCGGTTGGCCCACCGCGGCCCCGCCCCTCATGGTGAACACGTCTCCCTACGGCGGCCGCCCGGCTTGCGTGCGCTGCCCTCAGTGCGTCGGTTTCGCTTGCCCCGTCGATGCCAAAGGCGGCCCGTTCAACTCGCTGCTCGTGGACGCGGTGGCTGCCCACGGCTGCACGGTCCTGGTAGGGACCAGGGCGGCAAGGATCGTCGTGGGACCAGCCGGCCGGGCGACCGCAGTCCAGTTGGTTGCCGAGGACGGGAGCACGACGCGCGAGGTGCAGGCGGGTGCCTTCGTGCTGAGCGCCGGGGCGATCGAAACGGCGAGGCTCTTGCTTCTCTCTGGGCTGGGCGGCCCGAACGCCGGCGCCAACCTCCAGGGCCACACTTATGTGGGCGCCTTCGGCCTCTTTGCCGACCGGGTCGTAGACGGGCTCGGGCCCGGCCCCGACATCGCCACCTGCCAATGGCTCCACGGGAACGAGGGGATCGTGGGCGGGGGGATGCTGGCGAACGAGTTCGTGATGATCCCGGCACATTTCTGGCACACCGCTCTGCCCCCCGACGCGCCGCGCTGGGGAGCGGCCGGCAAAGCGGCCATGCGCGACGGCTACCGCCGGACACTTCACGTGATGGGACCTGTCCAGGAGATCCCCAACGGAGCTGCCAGAGTGAGCCTCGATGCCAGGGTGAAGGACCGCCTCGGGCTGCCTGTTGCTAGACTTTCTGGTCAAGCGCACCCGGAGGACATGCGAACAGCCGCCTTCCTGGCCGAGCGAGCGCTCGAGTGGGTCGCGGCCAGCGGAGCCGAGCGCACCTGGGGCTCGCCTCCCCCCGGTCCCGAGCCCCACCTGTCGGCCGGCCAGCACCAGGCGGGCACGTGCCGGATGGGAGAAGACCCGGCCAGTTCCGCCTGCGACCCGACCGGAAAGCTCCACGATTGCCCCAACGTGGTCTTGGCGGACGCTTCGGTGCACGTGACCAACGGGGGCGTGAACCCCGCCCTCACGGTGATGGCCTTGGCCTGGCGCCACGCCGACCTGCTGGCTCGGCGGCTTTAGCGCCTGTACCGGCTGCGGACGACAGGCCAATTGGGACTGATGGCGAGCTAATGCCAAGAGCTGAGTGGCCTTTGCGTTTCGAACACGACGCGCACGTGCTCTTTGTGAACGACAGCTTGGCAGTTGGACAGAATTGTCACCACCAAGCTTTGGCCCGACCGAGACAAAGTTTTTTGTTCTCCGCGTGAAGGCGCTCTCGGTCTAAATGCCGTTGTGCTTGTGTACGTGCGAGACAAGCGGATCGCCTGACACAGTCGGTTAGGTGTCTTCCCTACGCTTGGGGAGAGAGCGGCCTGGGGTGAAGCAGGGCTTTCACTACGTCTGAGCGGCCGGCCATGAGCTCGCCAAAGATCGTCGGGCCCTGGTCGAGGTCGAACGAGGTCGCCCAAGACAGGTCGACCTCTGCAGCGAGAGCGACAGCGTCGGCAAAGTCACTGTGCGAATAGGCAAACGACCCGGCGATGCGCTTTTCCATCCGGATCATGTCGAGAGCGTCGAAGTCGGGCCCTGGGTCGAGCAGGCCGAGCCAGACCGCGGTGCCCGTGGGCGCCAGGTGCTCGAGCGAGGCACGACGCGTGGCTGTGGCACCCACGGCATCAACCACAACGTGGAACTCGCCGTCGAGCTCGCGGCTTGTCGCGTCGGCGCCGAGGCGCTTGGCAAGCTCCAGGCGCTCGGGCGAGATGTCCGTGATCGAGACCCGGGCACCGTAGTGCTTGGAGACAAGGAGCATGCTGAGACCGATGCTGCCTGCCCCCAGTACGCCGACGGTCGAGCCCGACGTCCCACCGGCGAGGCGCCAGGCGTGCAGCGCGTTGGCCAAGGGCTCGACCAAGGCGCCTTGCTCTACCGGGACGGGCTCAGGCAGCTTGTGGAGGGCACGCTCGGGCACGGCCACCCGCTCGGCGAAGGCGCCTTGGCGGTGGATGCCGATGATGCGGCGCTCGCGGCACACCTCGTTATGCCCGTCTCGGCAGAGGATGCACTGGCCGCAGCTGACGATGGGGTCCACGGCGACGCTGTCGCCACTTGGCGTCCTGGCAGAAAATTCGTGACCCATGACTAAAGGGGGTTGGCGGAACCCGGGCTTCGAGATACCGTGCAGTTCGCTGCCACAGATGCCGCAGGCTACGACCTCGACCACGACCTCGCCCGGCCCAGCCACGGGCTCGCCCACTTCTAGCAGCTCGACCGTACCGGGCTTCGTATATACCATCGCACGCACAGTCGCCTCAGTTCCTCCTTGCGATACCCCTGCCAAAGCCTACAGCACCTATCAATCTGGTCATTTCGGGATATCTGCCGGGGGTGACGCTTACGGCTGGAGGACGCGTGAGCGGCGCCTGGCGGCATCGGCTGCGTCTCATGGCCAGGCGGGGGCATTTCCGATGCCCACTGGTCGCCCGTGGGGCTTTGCGTAT
>JAJZYO010000281.1 GCA_021798075.1 Actinomycetes bacterium | reverse complement strand
GCTGGGACGACGGCGGGCCCAACCGGCGCGCCTACCCGCCAGACACGAAGGCGCGAGCGGCCGCCAGCGCTTCCTTCAGACGCCCATCTCTGATTGCCTCGGCCGGCGAGTCGTCGTCTAGCTGCGGGTTCATGCCGATGAACCAGGCCCGGACGACGTGGGCGCTGTCTTCGGCCAGCAAGAGGTGGAAGATCTGGAACGCGGCCCGCAGCCGGCGTTCGGCGTCTTCGCGCGGAGCTTGGCTACCTTGGGCCCAGCGCCCTACGCGCTTTGGGTCCGCGACCCCGGTCATGAAGGCCACCAGCTTCTGGCCGAGCGTCTCTTGGAGGTAGCGGGCGATGTCCTTTACCTCGAACACGACGGCCTTTTGGTGAGCGTCGACCGGTGACGTCCTCGTTGTGCCCGGCATCGGTGTGCTCCTCTCGGTCAACGGACCAGTCTGTTCACTACCTACCACACTACTAGCAACATCACCCTCTATACTACCTAGTGCGGCACCATGAGGCGAACCGTGGTGACCAGGATGGAGGCAGGTATGCCGTCAACAGTGAGCAGTCGGAGCTTTGGCTCGGTGGCAGTGACCGAAGATTTGATCGAGCTCGTTGGTCCGGACGTCATCGACAACGCGGTCGCTCATCTCCGCATGGGAGGGGGCGACTGCAAGCTCTGTGGCGACGCCATTCGGCCCACGGACCAGGTGTCGATGGTTGCCCGCCTGACGAGCGCGGGCGACAGCATCGGCTTCCTGCACTACCGTTGCGGACCTCCCCAGACCCTCGATGACCGCCGGAGCCGGCGTGCATCGCTGCGGATGGCAGAGTACCTAAGAGAGGTGTCCGCGAACGCCCAAGCCTTCGCGCTCATCCGGGACTACCCAGCGCCACATGCGGTCCTCGCCGTCAGCGCGCAGACCCCAAGCCTGGCGAGAGAGGAAAACGGCGACACGACTACACCGTGGTTGAACCTCGCCCTAGAGCAGGGCTTCACACCTATCGCGCCCGATGTCCTAGACGCCGCACCAGCCTTGCTCAAGGGCTGGTGCCTGGACGTCACCGGCGAACTGATCGAGTGTGGGACCGACCACCTCAAGCTCTTTTCCGGCACGCTCGACATCCCAAGTGGCTGGTTCGAAGCTCTTCAAGCGGAGGGGCAGTGCCTCGTCATTGCGGCTGGGCTCGGTGTAAGTTCGACTGAGCTCGGAAGCGATGCTGTCGGCGCGCTGAACGCCCTCGCTGCAAAAGGCCTGGTCGCCTGCACGCGAGTGGCGACGGGCACCCTATCGAGACCGTCATGACGGTATGGTTGTGGCGGCGGTCGCCGAGTTGAAACAGCTGGATATGGGCTGGGCACCACGCGTCCGCAAGGTGTCAGGGATCGGCCGTTCCCTGGCCCGATGTCGCAGTAGGTCGGGGAAGGGCACGGGGCGGGTCGGTCGAAAAATCGAACGGACTGATCCCATTGTGCCGCAAGGTGTCGTGGCATCCCCCACAATGGGCTGGATCAAGACCGAAGACTCGGTGCAGGATCGTTCCGTCCGGAAGTGCGAGTTCCTCCCTCGCGGTAACGGCCCGGTCGCAAGCCGGGCACTCGAGCACGCCAAACTGAAAACGGCGCACTATATGGTCTGGTGGTGGGGTTCTATTACCGCAACTTCCGGCCGCACGGTGATGGAACGGATCTCGAACTGACCGTCGACGTTCCACACTTCGGCGGCTACGGCGTGGCCCCAACCACGGCGCCCCAACTCCTGCCGGGCGGGCCTGTTCTGTCGAGCGACGTTTAGCGCCTCGCTAGGACTGCGGTACCTGCGGTTAGTCATCAGACCCTCAACGTCGCACCAGCAACGACCTGAACCAAAGTAGCGCCTTGAGGTCGGGCTAAGTCGACTCCTGACACAGAGGGGGCGAGCGGTCTCGGAGTGCCGATTGATGCCAGGTTCAGCTGGAGGGGGCTCACCCGACGAGACGCACGGGAGTCGGGCAGGTGGTGCATGTTCCATGCCACCAGTCCCCCATGCATAAGCATCGTTATGCAGGACGTCGGTAAGCTGTGGGCGTGCCCAGGGCTACCAGTAAGCGCCCTCTCCCCTCCCCCGCTCCGGCCGGCCTCCCGGCCACGGGGGCGAGCGCAGCCATGCCGCTCGTCGCGCTGGTCGAGGACTTCTTCGTCGCCCGCAAGCCACTGAAGGGCTCAGCCCACACCGAGGCCGCCTACCGCCGTGACCTGGCCGGGGTGTCGGGCCACCTGGCAGCCGAGCTCGGGGCCCGCCCTGGCGAGCTCGTCCTCGGCCAGCTCGACGCCAAGGCGCTGCGCCGGGCCTTCGCCTCGTTCTCAGAAGGCCATGCGGCTTCGAGCATCGCCCGGGCCTGGACCGCCTGGGACCAGTTCTTCGCCTTCTTGGTGGCCGAGGACGTGGTGGTCGGGAACCCTATGGCCGCCGTGGCCAAGCCGAAGGTGCCGAAGCGGGCGCCCAAGGCCCTCCAGGGGGAGGGCACGCCCGAGCGCCTGCTCGAGTCGCTCGCCGCCCGTGGCCAAAAGGGCAGCCGCTCGTGGCCCGAGCGCGACCTGGCCTTCGTCGCCACCGCCCTGCTCGGCGGCCTCCGGCTCTCGGAGCTGCTCGGCCTGGACATCGGCTCTCTCGACGGCCGGAAGGGCGAACGCCGTCTCCGGGTGGTGGGCAAGGGCTCCAAGGTGCGCTTCGTGCCCATCGAGGCACCTCTGGAGGCCCTCGTCTCCGCCTACCTCGCGTCCCGCAAGGCCCGCTTCCCGGCCGAGAGGACCACCTCCGCCTCTCCCCTCTTCGTCGACCGCCACGGCGAGCGCCTCCAGCGCGGTGGCGCGCAGTACCTCGTCGCCTCGGCGTACCGCTCCGCCGGCGTCGGGGCGTCGGTGCCCAAGGGAGCCCTCGTGCACGCACTGCGCCACACCATGGCCACCCGATTGGCCGAAGACGGGGCCAGCGCCAGCGAGATCCAGCACCTCTTGGGCCACGAGAGCCTCGCCACCTCCCAGCTCTACATCGACTCGACCGCCAACGAGCAACGGGCTGCGGCCCGGGCGAACCGGACCTACAGGGTGCTCGAGGAGATCACCAAGCCATCTCCCTCCCCCACCACCAGGCCAACGAGGAAGGCTTCTCCCCCGAGCCCGTAGTGCTCCCCCCGGGGGGGCTCGTCGTTGCCCGTTAAAAACCTTGCAGGCTGGCTCTCGCCCGTGGGAGCCTTCCTCGGGGCCGGGGCCCCGGCCGGTGCCTGGAGAGGGACCGGGCCACTCCACCGCCGCCTCGACGCCGGCGTGGCCGGCCAACAAGGCTGGCCCGTCAAGGCCTCCCCCCTGGGCAGCACACCCGGCCGCGGGTATGATATGGCTGCGCGTTAGGCGTGGTGTTGCAAGGCAAATTGGCGGGGTACCGAGTGTACGGTAACCGTCGATATGGGCGAATTGCGTTTGCAATTCAAGCCTCTTTCAGGCACCCATAATCATAATACGGCATTCTGCTCGCCGCAGCTCTCCCCGCGGGTAGGTAGGTGCGGCTAGCCGGTCCCGGGCGGTCGGCCGTTCGCGTCCAGCGCCAGCTTCTCTTGGACTCCGACGCCAACATGCCAGCTGACGTCGCGCTTGCGGTGGCTGACCTCGTCAGCGCAGCCCGAGCCCGGTGCGCCCGTCGAGGAGCTCCCGAGCTATCTCGAGGTGCCCTGAGTGCGCGGCCGTCTCCTCGATCATGTGCAAGACGACCCACCGGACGTCGCTGACCTCGTACCTGGGGTGCCGCCCAATCGGAGCGCCCGACAGCGACGTGCCAGCCATGACCTCGTCGGAACGCCGGCACTGGTCGCGGTAATAAGCCAGGACGTCGGCAGACGGCCTGTCGAGGATGAAGGCAGCCTTCGGGTCGTAGGGAGGCAAGCCCTCGTCCCAGGCAAGGTCGACGTTCGTCCCAGCGACGACCCCCTGGAACCAATGCCTCTCGGCATTGCCGAGGTGAGCGACGAACCCGGCGACCGTCCAGCCCGACGGCACGACGGACCGGTGCCAGTCCTCTTCCTTCAGGCCCTTGACGATGGAGAGAACCGAGTCCCGTTGGCGCTGGAGGAAGTGCAGGAGGGTGGGCTTTTCGTCCTCGGCTCGGTCCGT
>JAJZYO010000280.1 GCA_021798075.1 Actinomycetes bacterium | reverse complement strand
CGGTCAGCTCGCAGGCGGTCCGGGCCCAGGTAAACGGGCGCGGCGTACTGAGCGTGCCCGGTGACACGGGTTTTGCCGCCGGCACCGCGGTGCAGGTGAAGATGGCGCTCATCGACAACGGCTCGGCCCAGTACGAGGACGTGGCAGACGTACAGGTCAACCTGTTCGTCGAGGGGTCGAAAAAGCCGCTCATCTACGAGTCGGGGCCCCAGCTTGTCGAACAGGTGGACGTGTTCGTGACGACGGGCCTTCCTTTAGTGCCGACAACCACGGAAACGCCGACTACCACTTCCACGCCCACGAGCACCCCGGGAACGTCGACCACGACCATTTCTGTGCCCACGCCACGCTTGTTGCCCCATGGCATCGACACCGTAACGCCGGCCACGACCACTACGGTCCCCTTACCCGCTTTCCCGGGTGCGGCGGAAAGCTACCCAAACGGGGCGATAGTGCGGTTCTCTGGCTCCTACTACGTCCTCGCCGGCGGAAGGGCCTTCCCGGTGCCCTCGGCTCAACTGAAGACATTTAGCGGGGCCCAAGTCGTCCCCGTGGACGCTCCGGCCGGTGCGGAGCCCCCGACCGACGCCCCGCTCCGGCCGGGCACGCTTTTGGTGAGCCGCGGGTCGAGCCATGACCGTGCCGTGTACGTGGTGGGCACCGATGGCAGGCTCTACGGCTTTGCCTCCCCCGCCCAGTTCCAGAAGCTTGGCTTCGACCGGGCCCTGGTAGTCAGGGTGCCCAGCCTCGCTGGCTTGGCGGTCTCCTCTACGAGCGCGGCTGGCGCCCACGTTGACGCCCTCTCCACCAGGTCGGACGGTGCCATCGTGGTTTCTCGCGGCACCTACTTTGTCTTCGGCGGCGGGAGGGCCTTCTCCGTGCCCGATGCCGCCGCACTCGCGGCGTTGCAAAAGGCCGATGTCGCTCAGCCGCTCACCGGGACCGTGGGCCCGGCTGTCGCCCCGCTGGCCGACGGCGTCGTCCTCAGTGTGCGCAACGTGGGCGTCTGCGTCACCTACCACGGGAGGCTGTTCCCCTACAGGTCCATGACGCAACTGCTAACCGAGGGCTACGGCGGCACGGCCGCGGTCTCGGTGCCAGGCCTGGGTGGCCTCAGGTTGGTGCAGCAGTACTCGGGATGGTGAGAGCGGCCGGAAAGGGCCCTCCAGGTGCTACGGGCGGCTCCCCTTTGCTCCTCGGCCTTGGTCGCGGCGACCGAGACGAGAGCGCCCCCCGTCAGGGTGTGCGAAAGGCACCACCCACCTAGAGCCGACTGCACCAGTCGGGAGGCCAGAGTGTGTGGCCGTGAGACGAACCGTGTACGAGGCCGATGCCCGCTCAGGGTGCAGGTTGGGGCGGCCACGGCATGAACCGGGCTGACTGGCCACCCGGGTCGCTCCCCCCGCTGTCCAAGCGGAAGGGCGGGTACTCGTCACGCATGAGCGCAGCATAGGTAAGCACCCGGTAGCACCAGCGGTTGAGCCCCATAACAAGGTCGAACAGCTGGCGTGGGTACCGGCCCGTCGCCGCCAGGGTGAACGCGCTGATGATCACCAGCAGGGCTATGAGGCCACCGCCGCCACCCCAGCGCCACGGGGAATCGGACGTGCCGACGGTCCAGCCACCGGCGAATATGGCTACGACCAGGTACTGGGGTATGGCGAGAAGCCACCACTTTATGAGAACCAGGCCACGCGAGAGCCTTTCGGGGTACTCGACGCTGAAGTCGGCCGGGTAGTTTGGGTCAGGGTCGAGGCTGAAGGGCGGGTAGCGGTCGGTCCCGAAGGCGCTTATGCCGTAAAAAGACACCCTCCAGCTCCAGCGGATAACGCCGACGTTGAAGTCGAATATGGAGCGCGGGTATCGGCCGGTAAAAAGCACTGCGAAGCCGGCAACGATGGTGAGTACAGAGAAGGCCAGCCAAAGGAAGAACAGCACGAAGAAGTGGGGGATCAGCAGCAACCACTTCACGAGCCAGAGCCATCGGCCGACGGACTGGTCGAGTTGCCCGTCGAGGTGTGCTGGGTAAGAGATGGGAGTCATGCTGGCCTCCTAGGTGAAAGTGTTGAGGAAAGGGCCGGCCCGTCGTGCTCCTCGAAGGTGCCTTCGGCCCGCTGCTTGATCCCTGGGGGCATCCTGCGGGTCATGGCGAAGGTCACGGGCCACATCGCTTCGGAAGTGAGGCGGGTGCCGGGGCGCCGCGCCGTGCGGGTGCGGGAGAGCAAACGGCAGTGCAGCTGGTCGAGGGGGAGCACGTGCGCCCGGCGTCAGCGGCTGCCTAGTAGGAGACAGCGAAGCCGGCGACCCTCCCGAGGGGCTGGACGCCCCCTTGGTCCGCAAAGTAGCGGGCGTTGCCGAAATTGAAGACGTGGCCCTTGGTCGTGGCCATCCAGTAGCCACCGCCGCCCGGTGTGGGCACGAACGCGATCACCGGGGCGGGCGCTACGCCGGCGAGGGAGCCGTGGAACGCCGCGTCCCCGTAGCAGAAGAGCTTACCGGTGGCGTTCACGACCCAGTAACCCTGGCCCGACCAAGTCGGTGCAAATTCTGTCACCGAGGTCACCTTCCAGGCCGGGGAACCATGGAAGCGGGCATTGCCGAAGCTGAAAATGTTGCCTCGGATGCTTACTAGCCAGTAGCCGCGGCCGTCGGGGGTGAGCCCGATCCCGGCGAGCGGAGGGGTGCCGAGCCTGGCGGCGGTGGATCCGCGGAAGCGGGCGTCCCCGAAGGCAAAGACGTTACCAGCCCTGGTGAGGAGGTAGTAACCCTTTCCCGAAGGCGTCACGGCAAGGGCCACGGTCTGGGTGCGCAGGTGGCGGCCGGCGATGGAGCCGTACCATGTCGCATCCCCGTAGCTGAAGACGCCCCCAAATGAGCTCACGAGATAGTAACCGTGGCCGCTCGGGGTCGTCACCATTTGCACGATGCTGGAGGGGTTCTGGGGCTTTTTCGATGAGATGACCGGTGCTGCCCCTTTCGGCAGCACTCGTCCGTCGGACATGGCATACCAGAAGCCGGCACCGAAACCCCCGTTGCTCGGGACGTTGGCCCCGCTCAACACCAATTGGAGCGTCTGGGTGGCCGTTCCCGCTGCATTGGTGGCGGTGAGCGTCACCTGGTAGGTGCCGCTGGTCCCAGCGGGCGGCGTGCCCGAGATGGTGGCCGTGCCGACGTTGTTGGCCTGGAAGGTCATTCCCGGCGGCAGGGCACCGTACTCGCTCAGCACCGGGGTAGGTGAGCCGGTGGCGGTGACGGTGAAGCTGTTGTAGCGCCCGGAGGCCACCGAGAAACTGGACGCGCTGGTTATGGCAGGTGCTACGCCAAGCGCGAACAGCTCGCTTTCCACTGTCACTCCTGAAGTCGTCTGCCCGCCCGCGACGAGCACGTTGCCGTTGGCTAGGAGGGCGGCCACGCCGAAGGCCCGGGGGAGGAGCATGTAAGGAGCGGCGCTCCAGCGGCCGGTCGAGGTGTCGAAGGTAGCTGCCATGGGAGTCGGGCTGCCTTCTCCAGGGGTCGAGGGGGTGTGGCGCGTCGTTGCATTTACGACCCCATCGGGCCCGTGGGGACGGCATCTCCAGGGGTGTGGTCCATGTTGCACACGTTGTACACGTACCGCCGTTGCCCCTATAGGTCCCACCCTTCGGCCTTGGCAGCAATGCCGGCCGAGAAGGCCTCTAGTTCGTCGACCAACTGGCGGAGCCGTTTCGCGTTGTCGAACCAAGGCCGGTAGCGCTCGGCTTGGGCGGCGGTGAGGTTGCGGGTGACCGTCTTGCCGTTCACCTTGCGGGTCCACGAAAGGTAAGGGCCGTGGAGGTGCCCTGGGTCGGTGTGGCAGTGGCAGTTCGGGTTGCCGCAACGGGAACTGCGGGCCACGAGGCTCCCGGGGAGGCAGAAGCCGAGCTTGGCGATCTCTGCCACGACCTGGCGTTGGTGACGTCGTTCTTGCTGGTTGGGCATAGTGACCGTTGCTATCGCGTCGGAGGGTCCACCACTCGGGTAGCCGGAAGTCACATACTTCAGGTTCATGGCCACCTTGCCCGACCACGAGCGCCCGAAGCGCTCCCCCCGCTTCCCGGCGTTCCCCTACACCGACCCCGAGACCAAGAGGCTGGTCGACCAGGCCGTCGCTGCCCTGGTC
>JAJZYO010000279.1 GCA_021798075.1 Actinomycetes bacterium | reverse complement strand
GGCCGCGATCCCCACCCTGATGCCGGTCAGGCGTTGCAAGATGTCGCGCGCCACGAAGGTGAGGCCAGCTAGGTAGACGCCAGACGGCGCTTCGAGCCCGAAGAAAACGGGCAGCTCATGAGCGCCCGGAACGGGTCGGCCAACGTGGGCGATCATCCAGTTCGAGCCGGCGATGCAACCCACGTATACGGCGAAGGCCAACGCTGGCAGCACCCAGCGTTGGTGCTTGCTGGGCCTCTCCTCCTTACTGGCCCTCTCCTTCCCGGTACCGCCGCCGGCGGAGGCCTGAACGGCCGACTGGTTCAGCGAGGCGCTCAATGGCCCAGTTGAGTGGGGGCTGAGCGGTCGAACCCGGCCGAGGACGAGTAAGCGCCAGGGAGCCCACGGTTGGTGGGTTCGGGGCCAGCCTGCCCGAGCAAGCCGAGCAGGCAAAGGCAGCGGCGCTCGTCGTCGGCTGTCAGGTCCGTCGCCCTGCGCACCGCCACTGGCCTGATTGCGATTCCGCCCCGGGGGTTGAAGTCGCCGTGGACGACGAGGTAGCGAGGGTCAAGCCTCGTCGCGAGGTCGCTGGCGACCCTGTTCACGCAGTCCTCG
The DNA here is from genome assembly GCA_021798075.1 of Actinomycetes bacterium. Next base: position 3,552 of record JAJZYO010000279.1, on the reverse strand, counting down.
TGGAAGGCGCCGTGGTTCCGGTACCTCATGAGGTAGAGCTTCAGGCTCTTTGACTCGACGCAAAGCTGATCGGGGACGTACTGGACGCGCAGGCGGCCAAAGTCGGGCTGGCCCGTCACAGGACAGAGGCTGGTGAACTCATAGCAGTCGAGCGAGACTGCCCAATCCTTTCCTGCTTGCGGGTTGGCGAAGGTCTCAAGGACGCCCATGTCGGGCTCGTCATAGCGCGCTTCAGCCTTCCTCCCGAGCGCGTCGAAGGCCGGTGTCTCGCTCACCACCCAAAGCTACCTAGCTCGTCGAGCCCCGGGGCCCAAAGCTCTCTCGGTGATCCCGTGAGCCGAGGGCCATAGCGGCGAGCCCCGTCGGCCACCCCACGACGGCGCAGCGTAGGCGGGCCTAAGGCGGCCCGATTGGGACTCCTATGGCCCCGTTGTGTAGAAAGTAAGTGTCATGGCTGCGGTGAGCACCACCACTACGGCGAGGCCCGTTGGGGTCAACGATTACCGGCCGGCCCTCATCAACGTCGGCGTGATCGTGTGGCTCGCGTCCGAGCTCATGTTCTTCAGCGGCCTGTTCGCCACGTACCTGACGCTCCGGGCGGCTACCCCAGTTTGGCCCCCCTTCCACGACAAGGTCGATATCCCGACCGTAGGTGTCGCCACGATCGTGCTCGTCGTCTCCTCTGGGACGATGCAGCTTTCGGTCCGCCACCTGCAGCGCGGCAGCCTCGCCGGCTTCAGGGCTTGGCTGGTGATGACCTGGGCACTCGGGTCGATCTTCGAGGGCATGCAGGTCGTCGACTACATGACCCGTAACTTCCCGATCGGGCAGAGCGCGTACAGCGGCGCCTTCTACGTGCTCACTGGGATCCACTTCATGCACGTCGCCGGCGGGCTGCTCGCGATGGTGTTCATGTTTTTCCGGTCGCTCAACCCCCACCGGCGCTTCGGTGGCCACCGAAGCTTGCCCCACGTGGAGGTGCTGTCGTATTACTGGCACTTCGTGGACGTGGTCTGGATAGGCCTGTACGCGATGATCTTCCTCCTCCCGTCTACAAAATGAGGAGCAGGACATGAGCCGCACCAACAAAAGCCGTGCCTTGGCAGGGCCGGCAGCTCTGGTCGCATTAGCGGCCGCGCTGTTTTCGGTGCTGGTCTGGGCAGTCCCGGCACCTGCGCAGTCGAAGGCTTCTACCAACGTCGCGGCGAAGGCCCCTGCCAAGGTCGCAGCCGGCACGGTCGCCAACGACGCCGGGGGGACGATCGCCGTCAGCACCAACCCGGCGACCATAACCGCCGGCCAGTTCCTCTACGACGAGCACTGCCAGGCCTGCCACGGGTCCGGGGCCGTAGGCGCCAGGGCGCCGCAGCTGCTAGACGTGGGGCCGGCCGCGGTCGACTTCATGCTGTCGACCGGGCGCATGCCCCTCAACTCGATCACCCAGCAGCCCTTGCCGGGGAGGCCGTACTTCAACAAGACAGAGATTGCCCAGATCGTCGCCTACATCAACTTCGTCGACCGTTCCCACGGCACCCCCGGCGTGGGAATCCCCAAAGTGACGCCCGCCTCGCTGTCGGAGGGCAACCAGCTCTTCTTGTTGAACTGCTCCCAGTGCCACGACGCGTCCGGTGCCGGCGGGATGCTCTCGCACGGATATGTCGTCCCGAGCCTCCGCCAGGCCACCAAGGAACAGATCGCCGAAGCCATCCGGGTCGGCCCACGTCCTATGCCGGGCTTCGGCCCGGGCCAGCTCACCGACCAGCAGGTATCGGCAATTGCCAACTACGTCTACTACTTGGCCCACAGCGGCAACCGAGGGGGCTTTGGGATAGCCAACTTCGGCCCCGTCCCAGAGGGCTTCGTCGCCATCATCTTCGGCCTGGGCCTCCTCCTCCTCGTAGCCCGCCTGATCGGTAACAGGGGTTAGCCGATGGAGACCGTAAGAGAGGGAACGGCGAGCCGGGACGGCGAGGGCGAACGGCCCTTTGAGCTGCCGGAGGTGATGACCGGCACCCACGGCCCCGAGGATGGGGCGGGGACGGGTACCCCCTGGCCCGACGACGTCCCGCCCGAGCAAGACGACACCTGGTTCCCGCTGCGCGATCAACCCTGGAAGGCGCGGCGCCTCGAGTACCTGATTGCCTCCCTGTGGATGGTCACCGGGGGCTGCGGCATCGGGCTCATGATCTGCTACTGGACCGGAGGCCAGGCACAGGTAGAGGGGGCGCTCCTCGCGGCTGCCTTCGGGTGCCTCGGCGCCGGCCTTGTGCTGTGGGCTCGTTTCTTGTTGCCCGGCCAAGACGTGGTTGGCAGTCGGGGCATCCACTATTCAGACCAGGAGGAACGCGCCGCTGTGGTCGCCTCGCTGTCGCGTGGCACGGACGCGATGATGGCGCGGCGGGGCTTCCTTGTGAAAAAGGTCTTGGTCCCCATGGGGGGCATCTTCGGGATCGCCGCCCTTTGGCCTCTTGCCTCGCTCGGGCCGCGCTACGGCCGGTTCCTCTACCACACTGCTTGGTACCCCGGGGCCAGGCTGGTGGACGAGAACGGAAGGCCGATCAGAGTCGGCGACCTCGAAGTTGACGGCGTTTTGACGGTCTTCCCCGAGGGCCACACCGACGACACGCTCCCCCAAAATGCCATGTCGCCGGCGGTGCTATTGAACATCGGGGGCGACGTCATCCACGAGCGCAAGATCAATGTCGGCTTCGAGCAGCGCTCCGGGGGCAACGGGTACGTCTGCTTCTCGAAAATCTGCACGCACGCCGGTTGCGCCGTGACGCTTTTCAACGTGCTGTCGATGCAGCTGGTCTGCCCCTGCCACCAGTCGACCTTCAACATCTTGGAGGACTGCAAGCCCGTGTTCGGTCCCGCACCCCGGCCGCTGCCGCAGCTCCCCCTCCTGGTGAGCCCTGACGGCTACCTGTACGCGAAGAGCGACTTCGTCGAGCCGGTGGGGCCTGGGTTCTGGAACAGGGGAGGGCCGGCGTGAGCACGGTCGCCGAACGCAGCACCGCTCGTAAGCGGGCGCTCCTCGAGGAGAAGGTCCTCGACGAGATCGATGACCGTCTCGGTACATCCAAATGGCTCCGCAACGCCATGGACAAGATCTTCCCCGACCACTGGTCGTTCATGGTCGGCGAGATCGCCATGTACAGCTTCGTCATCTTGATCATCACGGGCATTTACCTAGCCCTCTTCTATAGCCCTTCCGGCTCCGTCGTCGTCTACCACGGCCCATATGCCCCCCTCGACGGTCAGAAAATGACCCAGGCGTACGAGAGCGTGATCAACCTGTCCTTCTCTGTGCGCGCAGGGCTCGTCATGCGCCAGGCGCACCACTGGGCGGCCGACATCTTCCTCGCTGCGATCGCCTTCCACCTGTGCCGGGTCTTCTTCACGGGTGCCTTCCGCAAGCCCCGTGAAACCAACTGGATTATCGGGCTCACGCTTTTGCTCGTCGCGATGCTCGAGGGCTTCTCTGGCTACTCGCTCCCCGACGACCTGCTCTCCGGCTCGGGCCTCAGGGTCGTGTTCTCGATCATCCAGTCC
>JAJZYO010000278.1 GCA_021798075.1 Actinomycetes bacterium | reverse complement strand
AGCGAACAACTGCCCGCGCCCGCAGTGGCCTCCGGCCCGAGGGGAGACCCAGAAGGTGCCTGGGGAGAGACCCCGCTCAGGCGGCGGAGTGGACCGGCTCGAGCACTTCAACGGCGCCCTGGAAGTCGTAGTACTCCCTAAGGGCCACTAGCTCTTCACGGCACCGGTCGCAGAGACCGTCTGGCGCTTTGGTGGTCTTGTAGCAGCCTCGAATGCGACATCTTCGCATACCGCCTCCTTAGCAAACCACCTGCACAACCCGCTCGTACGGCGACCCCAACTTCCCGCTCGCCGCCAGGTTAGCGGAACCCGCCGATCGAGCACAATTGGGAGCCCATGGCCCCGTCGAGGCGACCACGCCGGGCCCGGTGCCCCGGTCACTTACCGCCGCCGGCGTTACGATGTCGCCCTGATGGATCCGTGTTCACAGGCCGCACGGCGACCAGTCGGTCGATAGTGCCGATGTGGTTAGTTGAAGCGAAAATGGTGTTCGGCCGGGCGCGGGTGCGTGCCCTGCTCGGCCTCCTCGTGGCTGTGCCTGTCTTCCTCGCCTTAGCCGTCTATCTGACCGGAGGCCCCACCCACGCAGGTGGCCCGGCCTTCTTGGACCAGGCAACCGAGAACGGGGTTTTCACGGCGCTCGCCAGCCTGGCCGTGACCATGCCCTTTTTCATCCCGCTTTCGGTGGCAGTTGTCGCTGGTGACTCTATAGCCGGCGAAGCTAGCCTCGGGACCCTCCGCTATTTGCTGGTCCGCCCATCTGGCCGGAGCCGGCTCCTTTTCGCGAAAGCGGCGGTGGTGGCGCTTTTCTGCATGGTTGCTGCGCTCGTCGTGGTGCTGGCAGGAATAGTTGCCGGGCTCGCCTTTTTCCCTCACGGCCAAGTGGTAACGCTTTCGGGGACTACGATACCTTTCCTCGACGGCTTCGGCCGGAGCCTCCTGGCGGCGCTGGTCGTGGGGGCGTCGATGTTCGGGCTGGCGGCGATCGGGATGTTCGCCTCCACCTTCACCGATGCGCCCATCGTGGCGATGGCCATGACGATCGGGGCGGTCGTGGTGGCGGCGATCCTGGACGGGGTGTCACAAGTCGCGTTCTTGCACCCGTGGCTTTTCACCAATTACTGGCTCGCGTTCGCCGATTTGCTGCGCGAGCCTATGCGTTCGGCCAACATCTGGAAGGATCTCGCGCTGCAGGGCGGGTACGCGGCATTTTTCGGTAGCGTTGCCTGGGCGCGCATGACTTCGCGCGACGTGCTGGCCTAGGGCGCCCGGCCCTTGTAGTGAGTTAAACGCGCTCCCAGAGCTTTATGCCGCCAAGGATCCCGGCCGTGTTGTCGGCCAGGTGGACGTCGCTTGGGAGGTCGAAGGTGACGTGCCTCGAGTTGCCGCCACCTATGTAGCAGTGGTCGAAGAAAACCAGTTCGCGGAGCACCTCGAGGGCCCGGGCGAGGCGGGCGTTCCACTTCTTGGCGCCGGCCTTTTTGCGTGCCTCGTCCCCGAGCACTTCGTTGTAGCTCTGGCCCGACTTGCCGAGAGGGTGGTGGGCCAGTTCGAGGTGAGGGCTCAACCTGCCTTTCCAGAACAGGGCGGTGCCGACGCCCGTACCGAGGGTTATCACGAGCTCGAGCCCGTCGCCGCACACGAGCGCGGCGCCTTGGACGTCGGCATCGTTCGCGACCCGGCAGGGGTGGCCAAGCGCGGCCCCGAGGGCACCCTGGAGGTCGAAGCGGGCCCAGGCCTGCTCGAGCTGGTGGCTCGGCTTGCCTCCGGGGCCCTGGGGGGAGACGAAGTGGGGGGCCGAGAGCACGTGCCCGTCGCGCACCATGCCCGGGAAGCCTGCCGAGATGCGTTGGTACGAGGGCAGCCCGCCGGCGAGGCTGGCCAGGGTAGTGACCAGCTGCTCAGGGCGCAGCGGGTACGGCGTGGGGACCCGCACGGGCTCGTGGAGCAGGTCGCCGTGCCTGGAGAGCACCGAGGCTTTGAGCCCCGTCCCCCCGATGTCGAAAGAAAGCGTCCGGGGCAGGCCATGGCCATGCTCGGACGGGCTCGTAGCGGGTGACGAGGTGACGGCCCCGTCCACAGTGGACATGGCGCCAAGGTTAGCCCCGGCCTAGTAGGGGACCGGCTCACCGAGCGAACGTATAGGTTGGTGCGGTGCCCAACGAAGTCGAGGGAGGGACCGCTGCTCCCGTAGCCGCTCGAGAGGTCCAGGCGGGCGAGACCGGGGGCAGCGGGACCGGGGGCAGGGGGACCGGGGACAGGGGGACGGGGGACAGCGGGACGGGCACCGGTGGCAGCGGGCCTGGCCCTAGCTACGCAGGCCGGGTGCCGGACGCAGAGCCGAGCACGGCGAGGGGAGGCCACCCCGCCAGCCGCAGGGGGGAGGGCGGGCTGGCCGAGGTCGACAGGGAGGTCGCGGCCCGTTTCGCTGACAAGTACGGGGGCCTAGCCTCCGCACCGGTGGCCGTCGTCGTGGCCGCCTACAACGAGCAGGCGACGGTCGGCCACGTGGTGAAGGACACGCCGGCCGAGGTCGCAGGGCTGCCGGTCGAGGTGATAGTGGTCGTCGACGGCAGCAGCGACGCCACCGCCGCAGTGGCCGAGGAGTCTGGTGCCCTGGTGGCCGATGTCCCGGTCAACCGGGGCCAGGGTGCCGCCCTCCGCCTCGGCTACCACCTGGCGCGTCAACGCGGGGCCAGGTTTGTCATCACCACCGACGCGGACGGCCAGTGGCGCGCCGCCGACATGGAGCGAGTGCTCGCTCCTCTGCTCGCCGGCGAGGCTGACTTCGTCAACGGGAGCCGCCGGCTTGGCTCGACGGCCAACCGCGACCCGGTGCGCAACGTGGGGGTCGTCGTGTTCGCTGCGCTCATCTCGCTCCTTACCGGCAGACGGGTGACCGACCCCGCTTCCGGCCTTCGGGCCATGACCGCCGAGCTGACCGGTTCGGTCGTCCTCGACCAGCCCCAGTACCAGTCGTCCGAACTGCTCATCAGTGCGGCGCTGGGCGGTTTCCGGATAGTCGAAGTGCCGATCGACATGCAGGCACGGCGTTCGGGCCACACCAAAAAGGGCGGCAACCTCGTCTACGGCTGGCGGTTTTCCAGGGTCGTCGTGGGCACCTGGTTGCGCGAGCGGCGCGGGCCTCGGTCTACGAACACGAACCGGTCGTAGACGAAGTACTTGAAGATGGTCAGCACCACGATCGAGAACGTGTAGCTGGCGCTGACCAGCAGGTCCCTCGCCAGTTGGCTCGCGTGGGTGGACAGTTCTGCCGTCAGCTTGGTCGCTCCCGTGGAGAGGACGAGGTTGATGACCGAGACCGTGAGATAGAGGGTCGTTTCCCGCCCGACGCCCTCCCGGCCGCGCTTTTGCCACGCCCAGCGGCGGTTCAAGATCCAGTTGGGGACGGCGCCGGCGAAGAAGGCGGCCACGGCGGAGGTAGTAGCACCGAAGTGCAGTCCACTGAAGCAGATAGCGAGTGCCACCTCGCTCGTGACGAAGGCAACCACCGAGCCCGCGCCGTAACGCCAGAGGCGCAGGATGAGAGGAGTGCGCCGGTGACCGAGCCAGTGGGCGTCCCGCAGCCAGCGCGCCAGCCCTTTCGGGCCCGCCCGCTTGGCCCGGGCCACAGCGGCCGCGCGCCACCCGGAGATTGGCGGGCTGCCCGTGTCGGTGGGTTCCCGAAGGGTGCTCACGCAGCTTTACTGTAACCGACGGCGGCGAGCGGGCTGCGGTGCTGGCCTTTGGGCAGCCCTACCTACCAGGGAGCACCACGGGCTTCACCACGAGGGGGTCTCGCCGGCTTGCCTGGAGTGCCTCGGCGACCTCGTCGAGGCCGAAGTGGGCGCTCACGATGTCGTCGAGGCGCACCGCCCCCGAAGCGGCCAGGGCCAGCGCCGCGGGGTAGGTGTTGGCGTAGCGGAAGGTCCCGGTGAGCTCGATTTCCCGGGTTTGGACCAGGGAAAGGGGTAGCCGGACGTGGCTCTCTGGCGACATCCCGACCACGACTGCGCGCGCGCCGCCACGCAGTCCACGGAGCCCAGCTTCGAGCGCCTGGGGGGCGCCAGAGCACTCGAGCAGCACGTCCGCCTCCCTCCCGGCGAAGATGTCGAGCCCCTCCCGTGCCGTGGACTGCCCGGCTCCACCGCTCTCGGCACCCCCG
>JAJZYO010000277.1 GCA_021798075.1 Actinomycetes bacterium | reverse complement strand
GCTCGAGCGGCACCAGGACGTGCCCGGCGCGGGCGTGCTTGGCGATGTTGGTGAGCGCCTCCTGCACGACCCGGTAGGCGACGGTCTCGGTGTTTTGGCTGAGGGGAGGGCGCTCGCCAACATGAAGGCTGGCCCCGACACCCGATGATTCGCCCCAGGCGCTGAGGTGGTCACGGATGGCGGCTTCGAGGCCGCCCTCGTCGAGAACGGGCGGGCGCAGTTCGCCCATCATCTGGCGGAGGCAGCGGATCTCGTCCCCCACGCCTGCCCGGGCGCGCTTCACCAGTTCCGAGGCGCCGGCCCCGTCGTCGCGCTGGAGGCGGAGGTAGCAACGGTCGAGCACCAGCCCGAGGGCGGCCAGGCGCTGGATGGGCCCGTCGTGAAGGCTGGCAGCCACACGGGCGCGCTCGCCCTCGGAGGCGGTGACCGTGCGGTCGAGCAACTGCCGGCGCCGCCATCCCGAGTCAACTAGCCGGCGGTTGACGCTCGAAAGCGCTGCCGTCCGTTCCCCGACGAGTTCTTCGACACGTTGGGTGTTGGCGTGGGAAAGGGCGTCCACTGCGGAAGCCAACCGCGCCACCTGCCGCGCCCCTTCGGCGAGCGCGAGCGCCAGGTCCTGGGCTTCGCCCGGGCGCGAGGCGCTCCACGCTTCGAGGTACCTGGCGGCCGTTTCCACCTCTGCGAGCGTGCTGGAAAGGGGCGGGGCGGCGGCGCCTGGGGAAAAGGCGAGGCCCAACCTGGTCTCGAGGGCTCCTGCCAGCGCCGGCAGGGCACCTCCGGACAGGGCCCTGGCCGCCCGGACGAGTTGGCTCGACTTCCGTCGCGTCGTGGCGAGCGGGGGCAGGTAGGCGGCCGCCGTGACGAGGGCAGCCAGTGCCCCGAGGGCGAAGACGGCGAAGACGGCCCAGCGGGCGAACACCCCCGCGCTGGCACCCACGAGGGGGTGCAGCACCGCTTGGAGCCGCTCTACTGCGTGCGCCGCCACGGCGCTGGTGCCCGAGCCGGCGAACAGGCTGCTGGCTGCGGCCAGGCTGCCCAACCCGAGCGCGCAAGCAAGCACCGAGCCAGCCGCGCCTGCTACTGACCGGGCACCAGCACGAGCGCTGCCTCTAGGGACGTTGGCCCCGTTCCGGTGCCGAGAACGCCTTCTTGCCTGCCCGGGGACCGCCGTCCCAACTGGGCGAACCTTACTTGCCGGGGCACCAGGCGCGCCAAGGCCGCCGCCGAGTCTCGCTCGGCGCCGCGCGAAGGCACGCCCTGCCGGCCCCGGGCCTGGCACGCTGGCCGTCAACCCTGGCCGCTCGGAGTGCTGGAAGTCTGCATGGCCCCGACAAGGTGTCGGACGCCGGGGCCACAAGGTTTAGCGTTTCTAGTCGCCCACCGAGACGATTTGGACTTCGAGCTTCCCGCTCGGGGCGTCGTAGCTGACGGTATCGCCGGCCCGGCGCCCCATCAGGGCCTGGCCGAGGGGTGACCCGGGAGAGACCACCTGCGCCCCGGAGTCGCGCTCTTCGATGGACCCGACAAAGTAGCGTTCGACTTCGTCGTCACCTGCGTAGCGGAGGTGTACCGTCACGCCGGCGGCGACCTCTTCGGCGGGGCCGGCCTCTACCACCTCGGCATCTCGCAACATCGCCTCGAGCTGGCGGATACGGGCCTCCATCTTGCCCTGGGCGTCCTTGGCCGCGTGATAGTCGCCGTTTTCGGAGAGGTCCCCCAGCGCGCGCGCCGCTTCGATGCTCCGCGCGATCTCCACACGCCCCCGGGTCTTCAGGTCGTCAAGCTCGGCCTGCAACCGCTCGTAGGTGGGAGGCGACAACTTCGTGGTAGCCATACAGGCAGGGTACCAGCGGTCCAAGCCGTGTTGACTGAGGGGTCGGGCCCTGCAAGACTAGGAAGGCCTATGAACTTGGCACTTGGGCTGGTAATTGCGATCTGACGCGCGCCGTAGCGCGCGCGTCCTCCCGACCGTCCCCGAGGGGCGGTCGTTTTCATGTACGGGCTTTTCATGTACGGGCAAGGAGGAAGTGAAGTGAGCTACCGGGTGGCGGTGATAGCCGGGGACGGGATCGGCCCCGAGGTCGTCGCCGAGGCCTTGAAGGTGGCGCGCGCCGCTGGAGCCGCGCTCGAGACGGTCCCCTTCGACCTCGGTGCCAAAAGGTACCTCGCGACGGGGGAGGTCCTGCCCGACCGGGCCCTCGAGGAGCTCAGGGATTTCGACGCCATCCTGCTCGGCGCCGTCGGTAGTCCCGAGGTGCCCCCGGGCGTACTCGAGCGAGGGCTGCTCCTGCGACTGCGCTTCGAGCTCGACTTGTACATCAACCTGAGGCCTTTCCAGGCCCAGGCCAGCGTCGGCGCGGGCATCCCGGTCGACTTTGCCGTGGTCAGGGAGAACACCGAGGGCACCTACGCGGGCGAGGGCGGTTTCTTGAGGAAAGGGACGGCCGCCGAGGTGGCGACCCAGGGGTCGGTGAACACCCGTTTCGGAGTGGAGCGTTGCACCCGGTTCGCCTTCGAACTGGCCGAGGCACGCCGGCGCCACCTCACGCTGGTCCACAAGACCAACGTCCTCACCTATTCGGGCGACCTGTGGCAGAGGACGTTTGCCGAAGTTGGCGCCGAGCACCCCGACGTGGGGACCGCTTACCACCACGTGGACGCCGCTTGCATCTACATGGTGGAGTCCCCCGGGCGCTACGACGTGGTCGTGACCGACAACCTTTTCGGCGACATCCTGACCGACCTGGCCGGGGCCATCACGGGCGGCATCGGCCGCGCCGCCTCGGCCAACCTCAACCCGGCGCGGACCGGGCCGTCGCTGTTCGAGCCGGTGCACGGCAGCGCCCCCGACATCGCGGGCACGGGACGAGCCAACCCTTCGGCGGCCATCACCTCTGCCGCCATGATGCTCGACTACCTCGGGCTGGCCGACCTGGCTGCCCGCATAACCAAAGCCGTCCAAGACTTCCAGCCTGTCGGCGAAGTCACCACGAGCCAGTTCGGCGACGCGATAGCAGAAAGGGTGTGACGGAGCGGGTGCCGATAACTACGACCGACTACATATGGATGGACGGGGAGCTCGTCGCCTGGGACGAGGCCAAGATCCACGTCCTCACCCATTCACTTCATTACGGCTGCGGCGTGTTCGAGGGCATCCGCGCCTACCGGACGGCTGGCGGCCCGGGCATCTTCCGGCTGAGCGACCACGTCAACCGGCTTTTCGCTTCGGCCAAGATCTTCTTGATCGACATCCCCTATAGCAGGGCACAGATCGTAGAGGCAGTGAAGGCCACCGTCGTGGCCAACAAGTTGGAGGAGTGCTACATCAGGCCGCTCGTCTACCTCGGCTACGGCGAGATGGGGCTGCTCACCTTGAACTGTGAGGTGAAGGTGGCGATAGCCACCTGGCCCTGGGGCACCTACCTGGGGGACGACGGAGTCCAACACGGCATCCGCTTGAAGGTCAGCTCCTGGCAGCGCCACGACCCCAACGCGCTCCCCCCTGCCGCGAAGGGCACCGGCATGTACATAAACTCCTCCATGGCCAAGGCCGAGGCACTGAAAGCGGGCTACGACGAAGCCGTTTTGCTCTCGCCGCAAGGGTACGTGAGCGAGTGCACGGGCGAAAACATCTTCATCTTCCGAAACGAGCGCCTGGTGACCCCGCCGGTCACGGCGGGCGCGCTCGAGGGCGTCACCCAGTCCTCGGTGATGGTGATCGCCCGGGACCTCGGGGTCGAGGTCGAGGTCGCGAACGTCTTGCGGAGCGACCTGTACACGGCCGAGGAAGCGTTCTTGACCGGGACCGCCGCCGAAGTGGTCCCCGTGCGCTCGGTCGACGACCGCGTGGTCGGCGACGGCACCCCCGGTCCCGTGACCCGCAAGATCCAAGAAACCTACAAAGCGGCCGTGCGCGGCGAAATGGACCGCTACCACCACTGGGTCGAGCATGCCAGCTGAGCCGCCGGGCGCCGCCGGCTCTCTGGCCCCGGGCCGTCCCTCCACCGCGGGCCCCTCCACCGCGGGCCCCTCCACCGCGGGTCCCTCCACCGCGGGCCCCTCCACCGCGGGCCGGGTGCCCCCCAAGGTCGAGATCTTCGACACCACCTTGCGCGACGGGAGCCAGGCCGAGGGCCTCTCCCTCACCGTCGCCGACAAGATGAGGGTG
>JAJZYO010000276.1 GCA_021798075.1 Actinomycetes bacterium | reverse complement strand
CCGGGCAGCCTAGCATTGCGACTGGTCCCCGGCCTTCAACCTGCACCGCCGAAGCTCGGCGCCGAGGCCGGCGCCTCCCGGGGGACGGCGGTCCACAAAGGTACAACCGTTCCCCGGGGCGCCGGTCCGCCGGCCTTCAGTTCAGGTGCTGGCGATGGCGACAACCGGCAGGTTGGCAGAGAGGCCCGCCGGCTCGGGGTAGGGGTGCGCGTTGCCGAAGCCGTACACCTGCCCGACGCTGGCCGCCATGAAGTAGCCGCCGTCGTTGGGGGTGAGCCCGATCCCCACGATGTCGTGGACGTGGATCCCCTCGCCGGGGAGCGAGCCCAAGAAGTGTACCCCGTGGCCGAAGATGAAGGCCCCACCGTCCGCTCCTACCAGCACGTAGCCCCTGCCGGTAGAAGAAGGCAGGATCGCCTGGACGTCGTGCACGTGTTTGCCGATGCCGGGTAGGGAGCCGTAAAAGTGGGCCGACCCAAAGGTGAACACGCCGCCGTCGGCGCCGACGAGCAGGTACCCGCTCCCGTTGGCGGAGGCCACCATGCCGACGACGTCGTGCACGTGAAGGTGCAGTCCGGGTATCGAGCCGTGGAAGCGGGCGTCGCCGAAGCTGAACATCCCCCCGTCCTTGCCGATCAGCCAGTAGCCGTGCCCGTCGAGGGTCGGCGCAATGGCGGTTATGTCGTGGGGGTGCACGCCGATCGCCGGCGGGTCCCCGTAGAACTTGGCGTCCCCGAAGGCTCTCACGTAGCCGCCCGACGTCACGACCCAGTAGCCCTTGCCGTTGGGCGTGCCGGCCATGTCCACGACGTCGCCAGCCGCCGGCGAGAAATAGGCGCTTCCGAAGCTCGACGCGCCGCCCCGCCCGAAGACGGTCCCGTTGTGGGTGAGGAGCCAGTAGCCGGTGGGCGGGAAGGCGACGGCCTCAACGTACGCCCTCGCGGACGCTGAGCCTTTGAAACCGCGTGTACCTGAATAGACGGCGCGCACGACGTGCTTGCCGCCCTTCCAGTACTTGACCTGGCAGTAGGCATGCCCCGAGCTGACTGGTTGGCCGGAACAGCCGGCGATGGGGTGCTTGCCCTCGACGAAGACGACCGAGCCGCCCGTGGCTGCCGGCGAAATGGTGGCTGTGTAGGTTAGTGTTTGGCCGATCTGGGCCGGGTTGGCCGACGACGACACCGCCGTCGTCGTGGATTGCAGGCTCACGCGCTTGGGAGCGGGTGGCAGGGACGCGGTCGTGCGGGGTGCAACTGACGCCTTGATGTTGCCTGAGAGGGTCGTCTCGTAGACGCCGGCTGGGGGGTTCTTGACGCCGGTCGCCACCACGTCTAGGTAGTTCCCTGCCGGCACCGTCGCGCCTACCGTCAAGGTGACGGAGTTGCTACCTCCGCCCACGAGTGAGCTCGGGTGGGCAGAGAGGGCCCCATTGCTTAGGTCTGCCACTGTGTAGTCGGCAAAGGCCACCGGGAAGACCGTCCCTGCGGGTGCGACGAGCTTGATCGTGTCGTGGCCGGCCGCGAGGGGGGTGCTCGCTTTCAGGTCACCGATCGTGTACGTAGCTGTCGCTCCTGGCGCTGCCGAGCTCAGCTCGATGCTCGCGCGCTGGGGCGCCGGGCCGGACGTGATCGTGTACGACGGCACGGTCACCGGCACTGTGTCCGCGCTCGTGGACACCAAGAAGTTGGCCGCCGAGCCGCCGTAGCTGCCCGCTCCCGGGTTGGTCACCCCGGTCACCTCGATGAAGACGTTGTCACCGGCGCCGAGAGCCCTGGGCACCGTCACCACGAGCTGGTTGGCGCTCGAAGACCCCGCGACGGCGGAGGCATGGGCCGAAGAGGCCGGGATGGTGGCCGACGCCGACGGGTTGGACGAGTCGACCACCGTGGCGGCCGCGCTGGCAAAGGAAGTCCCCGCCGGCGCCACGAGTGTCACGTTGCCCCCGGTCGGCAGGGCAGTGGCCAGCCTGAACCCGACTATGTACTCGACGCCGGAGGCTCCCGAGCGCGCCTCGGATATGGCTATCGTCGGGTTGCCAACCGAAGTGCCGATGACGAACCTGGCGGTTGCCGGGGGGGCCCCGTCCGGCGCGGCGGCGGCAACGAGGTCTGACTGGGGAGTGTTCGGGTTGCGTACCCCGTCTACAACGACGGACAGTTCGTCTCCCGAAGCCACCGCTGCGGCCACCTGGATGACCACCTTCTGCCCCGTGCGGCCACCACCGACGGGGGTGACGGACACCGCTTGGGGCACGCTGGACGCGTGCGCGGTGAGGTCCTCCACCTTGTAGTCGGCTGGTGACGTGGGGAAGCCGACGTTGTCGTCGACGCTTCCTCCCGCTGATGAGCTGATCGCTATCTTGTCGCCCGGGGCCAGCGCAGAAGCGGCTTTGAAGGCACCGAGAGTGTACGTCGAGGAGCCTCCGACCAAGGCCGGCGAGGCCACGGGGCTGAAGGAGGGAGCCGTGGCCGCGGCCACGATGGAAAAGCTGGCCGTGGTGGCCGGCGTGGTGTTCTGGGAGGTCGAGACACCGAGGCTGTAGGTCCCCGGGCTCGGTGGGTTGGTCGCGCCGATCACGTTCACGGAGAGCGAACTGTCAGTTGGGACCGACTTCGATAGCTTGAGCGTGACGCTGTGCCCGCCGTTGGCCAGGCTCACGCTCGAGGCCGTCTGGGTGCCGGACGAACTGGTGTTGTCGATGATGAAGTAGTCGTTTTGGCCCGACGGGAAGACCGGCCCCGACGGCGAGGCGATGGTGACCGTGTCCTGGCCTCCGGCCAATGCGGAAGGGGTCGTAAAGCCGACTGTGAAGTTGGCCGTGTCGCCCGCAACGTCGGGGTCGGCCGTAGCGGTCGCGTTGAGGACCGAGCCATTGCCGATCGTGTACTGCTGTGTCTTCACGACGTTTTGCGCTGCGGCCGCCGAAGCCACGCCCAGCGCCCCCACACCGGACAAGAGGGCTATGGCCGCCACGCTCATGCCAATTCCAGTGGGTCTACGAAGCATTCAGTAATCCTCCTGTAGTTGTTTTTGCACCTAGGCCTGGAGCGGCCGCGCACTGGTAGGTGTACCCCTTGGCCTCACACGCGACACACAAGGAGTGGTCTCTTTCACACAACCCTCACAAAATGGCCCAGGTCGGAGCGCAAACCCGGCAGAGGCCGATGTGCTGGCTGCGGAGGCAAAAACCCCTGGTAATCCGGCCTTGGGCAGAGCCGCAACGACCTCAGCACCGCCGACGACCGGCAGTGCCGGGTTCACGCCGAGAGTTGGACAGTGGCGATGATCGGAAGCTCTATGGCCTCGGGCAGGATCTCGTCCTCGAAGTACAGCTAATGCTTAGCGAAGAGTGGCCCCCCGCGTAAGTCTGTTGATGGATTGCGCCCGTAGGTGGGCCGGCGGAGGACCAGCAGCTGCGAGCTGCGCCGGCCTGGCGGAACGAGCGCATCTCCCAGCTCCTGGCCGCACCGCCGGGGATGAGCGCCGCTCGCTGCCACGGAGCACGTGTCCGCGCAGGCGCTCGACGCCGACGAGGTCGCAGCCATGCGACGGCACATCGAGCAGGCCCTCACCAATGGCTCGGTGCCGGCGCGCAAGGGGCCCCTGCAGGCGCTGGCCCACGAGATCCGCGTCGAGGGCCGCGACGACATCGAACCGTGGTTCCGCGTACCAACGGGCGGCGAACCGAAGGTTCGCGCCCTGGTCGGATCGGCGCCCCCGGCAGGTCTCGAACCTGCGACCCGCCGCTTAGAAGTTGTCGGCACGGGGTCCAGGCGGGTCCATTGGTGTCGTCGTCGCGCTGGTGACCAGGGGTTTCCTTTCGACTGGACTGCCGCAGCTCAGAGTGAACTGAGACCACAACTGAGACCACGGGTGACTGCATGAAGGTCTCACCGGTTGCTTCGCGCCGCCGGGGAAGCAAGCCCGGGCGCCGGCGGTTGACAATGCTATGAATGCCAAACGTCAGGAGGCTAGGGACGGTCCGCCTGGCGAGAGGGTGAGCATCCGCGTCGTGGGCGGCCCGACCGCCATGCTCGACATCGGTGGCGTCAGGGTCCTCACGGACCCGACCTTCAGCCCGCCCGGCTCGTACGAGACGGCGCCGGGGCGCTCGCTCACCAAGACCGAGGCGCCGGCCCTAGCCAGAGAAGACATCGAGCGAGTAGATCTCGTGTTGCTCTCCC
>JAJZYO010000275.1 GCA_021798075.1 Actinomycetes bacterium | reverse complement strand
TTCCGATCTGGCGGCTCGCGAGCCCGGCAGCGGTCACCCTGGCGAGCCCGATGTACTCAGGCCTCGCGGGTACCGCCAAGCGCACCTCGCCCTCATAGCGCATACCTAAGGTCTCCTCTCGAGCGTCCCAGGGACGTGGCCCCGGTCGTCGCCGCCAAACGGCCAGGCCACGGCGGTTGCCACCCTACTACCAGCCCAAACCTGTCGGCGGATGGCTTGGCATGTCCGCCAAGGGGGAAGGATCAGGGCTGCTCAGACGAGGGGCCACGGGTACGGCCATCGCGACGTAGGTGCCGGGTACCTGCCGTGGCGCCGGACGGCGCGGGCGCGCCGTTCCAAAGCGGCCACCTCGGGCGCCTCCAAGAACTGAGCCACACCGCTCGCCACGTCGCCGGTCGCGAGCGGTTCCAGCTCGTCCAGCAGGTCGTCGCTGATCTCCTCACCTGCGAAGTCCCAGATGACCGTACGAAGCTTGGTTTCGACGTGGAAGCACAAGCCGTGATCGATGGCCCAGACGTGGCCCGAAGCGTCGAGTAGGCAGTGGCCTCCTTTGCGGTCGGCATTGTTGGCCACGAGATCGAAGGCCGCCACCCTCCGCAAAGCTGCGACATGCTCGGGACGCTCGAGGAGGGTGAAGTAGTGCTCCTCCTCCAGGGCGTCAACCCAGTACTGGAGGGAACCTGGGCCGAGCGGGCCGTCGGGACGGGCCACCGTCGGCGGCACTATGTCCCAGCCGATCCACCTGGCGAGCTCGTACGCTGCCACCTCGCGCTTCCACAGGTCCCGCGGGAAGTCCGAGAGCGGCCTTTCGCCCTTCGCGGGTTTGTAGATGGCGAGTGAGCTACGTCCCCCAGGCCCTCGTACCTCGGTCAGGAAGGTGGCATTTGAGCTCCAGGTGATCCGTCCTTTCAGCTCGATCTCACCCTCCGACAGGAGGGACAGGACGACGTCTTCGCGCTCTTCGCGCTCTTTATGCTTGGCCTCAGGGCCGATGCTCACAGTGCGGGCGCGCGGTGCCCGTTTGTCTTTGGGCAGCTGTGGTCCTCCTCCAGGGGATAGCCGCAGAGGGGGCACGGGGGACGGCCGCGCGAGAGCAAGCGCTTTCCGTGTTCCACCACGCCTGCTGCCTGCTCCCTTGTGAGCATGACCCGCATCTGCCCGCCGTCAGGTCCTGGTACCGCCTCTTCGTCCTCCTCGCCGGCGTCGCGGCGGAACTCGCGCGCCACGAGGACGATCCGGTCCGCGTCGGAGTCGTAGCCAAGTTGCATCGCCCCAACCGACCACTCCGCTTCCACCGGCTCCTCCAGCCGGAGCTCACCCTCGTCAGGGGTACGCGACGGGGCCGCCAGGTCCGCCAAGACTTCCGAGAGCCCGCCGGCCAGTAACAGGACTTGCTGCTTTTCGAGATTAACTGAAACGACTTGGTTGCCCTGGCGGACCTGGAAGTAAAAGACCCGCTGCCCAGGCGGCCCGACGGCCCCAATCGTCACGCGCGCCGGGCTCGGAAGGTCGAACGAAGTGCTCAACGTGCCTTCCCGCGAGCCCCGTCGGTGCCCTGCGGTGGCATTGGCGCGCCGGTCCAGTTGGCTTCGACCACGCAGGTGCCCGATGGCGAGTAGGTGATCACGCTTACGGAGGCGGGCGACACGAGCACGCGCTGGAACATGTCAAGGTGCATGCCGAGGGCGTCGGCCAAGACTGCCTTAATCGGGTCGGCGTGCGAGACGGCGATGATGGTTGCACCGCCGTGGGCGTCCGCGAGGCTCTTGGCGGCGCCAACCGCGCGGGCGGCCATGGCAGCCAAGGGTTCCCCGCCCGGGAAGCGAAAATCGCTCGGGTGGTGGACGACCGTGGGCCACTCGGGCTTCTTGGCCAGCTCTCTCAAGTCGATGCCGGCCCAGTCGCCGGCATCGCAGTCCGCGAGCTCTGCCATTTCGACGACCTCGAGGTCGAGGACCTTGGCGAGCACCCCTGCCGTCTCCCTCGTGCGTCGGAGCGGTGAACTGTAGAGCCCTGCTATGGGTGGCCAGTACTGGCGCCGGGTAGCGATGTGGAGCGCCGCCTGCTCTGCTTGGCCGATCCCCGCCTCCGAGAGCGATGGACCTGGGCCGCGTTCTGGCATCTCCTTGCCGGTCGTGGGCGTGAGGCCGTGCCTAACGAGGACCAGGGTGGTGGGTGGAGCGGGCTTAGACCGGCGGGACATTTGGCGCCAAACTATCCTCTGGTCGTGACCGAGCGGACTTCGGAAGAGCTCTACCAGGAGATCATCTCATGCCGCCGTTGCCCCCGCCTCGTCGAGTGGCGGGAAAGGGTGGCAGTTGAACGCCGGGCGGCCTTCGCAGGCGAGCAGTACTGGGGGAAGCCGCTCCCGGGTTTCGGCGACCTTTCCGCGCGCCTCGCCGTGGTGGGGCTCGCACCGGCGGCGCACGGGGGCAACCGGACCGGGCGCATCTTCACGGGCGACCGGTCCGGTGACTGGCTCTGGGCGGCTCTCTGGCGCGCTGGTCTCGCCTGCCAGGCGACGAGCACGAGGCGAGACGACGGCCTCAAGGCGAAGGACGTGTGGGTAACGGCGGTGGTCCGTTGCGCCCCGCCGGCGAACCGGCCGACGCCCACCGAGCGGGACAACTGTGTCGGTTTCCTGGAGCGAGAGCTGGCTCTGCTGCCGAGGCTCGGGGCGGTCCTTGCGCTTGGCGGATTCGCGTACGCGGCGTGCTGCCGGCTGTTCGGCGCGAGCCACCCGCCGCGCTTCGCTCACGGTGCCGAGCTGCGCCTACCAGACGGGCGTTGGCTCGTTGCTTGTTACCACCCGAGCCAGCAGAACACCTTTACCGGGCGGCTCACTGAGCCAATGCTCGACGCAGCCATCTCCCGCGCCCTCGCCCTCGCCCGCAGCCGCACCCAAGCGGCCGCCGGCGCTCGGCCCCGAGGCCGTCAGCGCTAGACAGCACCTGCCTTGGGCCCGGCAGCCCGGCGGCACGCGCACCGGGGCATTGCCCGCACCGGCCCCGCGCCGGCCGCCCGGCGGCACGGGCGGCGCACCGGGGCATTGCCCGCACCGGCCCCGCGCCGGCCGCCCGCAGTACAGGGGGGAACAGGGTTGCCCTGCCTCCCCCGTCCACGCCTTCCGAGCCCCGTCCACGTTGCAGCCCGCTTCCCCGCGTGATTGCGAGGAATCTTGCCCGACCCCTACCCGATGGCGCCCGTTGGGTACCGATTGCTATCAGCGCTAGGGCGTCGGGCGTGGATTGCATACGCCAGGAGATAGCAATCCGGGCCCGACGCGAAGGCGGGGCTGTCCGCTAGACGTCCCGGAAGTAGTGGCCCTGCGCCAGGTCAGCGAGCAAGGTCGGTCCAGTGGGTTGCCACCCGAGCAGCTCCCGCGTCGCGGCGCCTGAAGCCGGACTGTCCAGTGCCACGAAGTGGCCCATAAAACCGAAGTGCTCTATAGCGTCAAGAGGGGCAACCGATTTTGCCGGCAAGCCCAGTTGGCTTGCCATGGCCTCGGCGATGTCTCGGAAGGGTACGCCTTCGTCGCCGACGGCATGGAGCACGGAACCAGCTGGTGCTGCCTCTACCGCCAGTCGAGCCAGCCGGGCGGCATCGGATCGGTGAACCGCCGGCCACCGGTTGGTGCCGTCACCCACGTAGCCGGCCGCACCCCGCTGGCTGGCCGTGCGGACCAAGTGGGCGATGAAGCCGTTGTCGCCATCGCCGTGGACCGTCGGCGGGAAACGTAGTACCGAGGAGCGGACGTCCATCCCTGCCAAAGACAGGGCCAGGAGAGCTGTGGCGACGCGTCGGCCGGCTGGGTTTGCCCGAACTTCCGCGCTCGGCACCAAGCCGTCGTCTTCGGTAGCAACCCGCCCGGTGGCGAGCCCAAGCATGCCTGAAGCGAGCACAAAGGGCCGGCCCGAGCCGGCGAGGGCTGCACCCATGGCCTCAACGGCTCGCCGGTCTGCCATGGTGGCGGCCGCAAAGTTTCCACTGAAGGCAAGCTCGTGCTGAAAGGCCAGATGCACTACCCCGTCTGACTTGGCGGCTGCCTTGGCCAAGCCTTCGGGGTCGTTGACGTCACCTCGCCGGACGGTGGCGCCGGCTGCCTCGAGCTGCTGAGCAGCTGCGTCGGAACGGGCCAGGCCCAGCACCTGAGGGCCGGCCCCCATCAATTCCTGGGCGACCGCAGA
>JAJZYO010000274.1 GCA_021798075.1 Actinomycetes bacterium | reverse complement strand
AACCTATATCGTAAGCCCAACCGTCCCCGCCGATTATCCACACGCTTCGGCGCAGCAGGTGCTCTGCGACACTCTCCAGATCTCGAGCGACCGGCGAATCGAGGGCAGAGAGGTACCGGCGCAGCTCACGCAAGCGGTCACGCTGGGCGGCGAGCTCCGACTCCGAACGCTGCGGCGCTCGCAGTATCCCTTCGACGAGGTCTCCTCCCAGCGCCTCCCTCAGCTGAGACAGCCGCTCCCTGGCGAGAGCCGCGTGGTGGTCGGCCGCCAGGCGCAGCCCCAGGCCAAACTCCGCATTGTCCTCGAAAAGTGAGTTGGACCAGGCCGGCCCGCGCCCCTCGGAATTGGCCGTCCACGGTGTGGTGGGCAAGTTGCCGCCGTAGATGGACGAGCACCCTGTGGCGTTGGCGACGACCGCCCGGTCCCCGAACAGCTGGGACACCAGCTTCACGTAAGGGGTTTCGCCGCAGCCGGCACAAGCACCAGAAAACTCGAACAAGGGCTGAAGGAACTGCGCCCCCCGGACCGTCCCGAAGTCAACCCGTGAGCGCTCCGCCGTCGGAAGGGACTCGAAAAACGCGATGCTTTCCCGTTCGACGGGGAGGAGAGCCTCCCGCCACGACAGGTTGATGGCTTTCCTGGCGGGGTCGCCCGGCGCGCTCACCGGGCAGGCCTCCACGCAGAGCCCGCAGCCGGTGCAGTCCTCGAGGTAGACCTGCAACGTATAAGAGGTCTCCGGCAAGCCCCGTGCGTTGAGCGGCGCCGAGCGAAAGCCCGCCGGCGCCCCCGCAAGTTTGGCGCTGTCGTAGTACTTCGAGCGGATCACGCTGTGGGGGCAAACAAAACTGCAATTACCACACTGGATACAAAGGCCGGCGTCCCATTCCGCAACGAGGTCGGAGATATTGCGCTTCTCGTAAGCCGCCGTGCCGACCGGCCAGGTGCCGTCGGCGGGCAAGGCGCTGACCGGGATCGCGTCCCCCTGGCCGGCCATCATCAAGGCGGTGACCTCTCGGACGAAATCAGGTGCACCCGCTGGCACGAGCGGGGCGAGCTCGCTCCGAGATGTGACCTGCCCGGGGATCTGGGCCCGCCCGAGGCCCTCGAGGGCCCGGTCCACCGCGGCCAAGTTGGCGTCGACGACCTTCTGGCCTCGCCGACCGTAGGTCTTCCTGACCGCCTCCTTTACCTTCTCGATAGCTCTGCCCTGGTCGAGTACGCCGGAGATGGCAAAAAAGCACGTTTGGAGGACTGTGTTCACACGGTTCCCGAGCCCCACGTCCCTCGCGATCCGGCTGGCGTCAACGACATAAAGTTGGATCCTCTTTTCGATCATCCTCTCTTGGACCGGGCGGGCCAGGGCCTCCCAGACCTTGTCCGCTGGGTACTCGCAGTTGAGCAGCAAGGTGGCACCCGGGGCGGCGCGCCCCAGTACCTCCTCGCGCTCGATCAAGCCCAACCGGTGGCACCCTATGAACCCAGCCTTGCCCACCAGGTAAGGCGCCTTTATGGGGTCGGGGCCGAAACGCAGGTGCGAAGTCGTATAGCCGCCCGACTTCTTCGAGTCGTAGACGAAATAGCCCTGGGCATAGAGCCCCTCGTCGCCCAGGATCTTGATGGTGTTTTTGTTGGCGCCGACCGTACCGTCGGAACCCAGGCCAAAAAAGAGCGCCCTCAGCGTCCCCGAGGGCTCTATGTCGAGGGCCGCGTCATATTCGATACTCGTCCCCGATACATCATCGGTTATACCAACGGTGAAGCGCCGGCGGGGCTCTGCACGGCCGAGTTCCGCGAAGACGCCGGCGGCCATGCCGGGAGTGAACTCCTTCGAGGAGAGCCCGTAGCGCCCACCAGTGACAAGCGGCATGACGTCGCGCTCCCCCCGTGCGTGGGCCTCAGCCACCGCCCCGAGGACGTCCAAGAAGAGAGGCTCGCCAAAAGAGCCGGGTTCCTTGGTCCTGTCCAGCACGGCGACGCGCTTCACGGTAGGGGGGAGCGCGCCAAGGAGAGCGTCCGCGGGGAACGGGCGGTAAAGCCGTAGTGTCACGACTCCCACCCGCTCACCCGACGCCACCAGGTGCCTGACCGTCTCACGGAGCGTCTCGGCTCCCGAGCCCATGGCAACGACAACTTGCTCGGCATCGGGGTGGCCGTCGTAGTCGACCAGGTGGTAGCTCCGCCCGGTGCGTTCGGCGAGCTTCCCCATCGCCTCCTCGACCAAGGCCGGCACGGCCTCGTAGTAGGGGTTCACGGTCTCGCGGGCCTGGAAGTAGACGTCGGGGTTTTGCGACGTGCCCCGTATAAAGGGGTGCTCGGGTGACATCGCCCGCTGGCGGTGGGCCAGCACGAGCCCACCGGGGACCAGTGCCCTGAGGTCGTCGTCTGAGAGCAGTTCGATCGTGTTCAACTCGTGCGAAGTGCGGAACCCGTCGAAGAAGTGCACGAAGGGCACCCGAGACGCGAGTGTTGCAGACTGTGCGATTGCGGCCATGTCGTGGGCTTCTTGCACTGACGAGGAGGCGAGAAGCGCAAAGCCGGTCTCGCGCACCGCCATCACGTCTTGGTGGTCGCCGAATATAGATAGGGCCTGGGCGGCGAGAGAGCGAGCGGCCACGTGGATGGTGGCCGGCGTGAGCTTGCTATCCATCTTGTACATGTTTGCCACCATGAGCAACAGGCCCTGCGCAGCGGTGAACGTCGTCGAGAGCGCGCCGCCCTGGAGGGCCCCGTGGCGCGCGCCAGCCGCCCCGCCTTCGCTTTGCATCTCGACCACCGAGGGGACCGTCCCAAAGATGTTTTGGCGGCCTTTGGCGGACCACTCGTCCGCCAGCTCAGCCATCGGTGAGGACGGCGTTATCGGGAATATGCAGCAAAGCTCGTTCAGACGGTAGGCAACCGATACGGCCGCCTCGTTGCCATCAATCGTCGCCCTCATCTGCCCCTCCATACGCCGCTCGGTTCAGGGACCATCTCTATGGCGTGGACGGGGCACTGCTCGTAACAGACCGCGCACCCCGTACAGCGCTCGTAGTCGAAGCGGTACCGGTTGCCCGGCCCAAGCTTTATGACAGCGTCCTCGGGGCATGCCCCGTAACAGCCGTCACACTCGAAGCAGTTGCCACACGACAGGCAACGCCCCGCCTCGTAACCCGCCTCTTTTTCCGAAAGCCCGCTCACGACTTCGAAAAAGTCCGATAGCCGCTCCGCTGGCGGGCGTTCGGGCTGGGAGCGACGGAAGAAATCGCCAAAATACCATAGGTGCAGGCCACCGAAGGCCGCCTCAGGGTGCTTGGCCTTGGCGCTCGCCGCCTCGCCTCGCAACCAGGAGTCAATGTGACGTGCGGCCATCTTGCCATGACCGACACCGACGGTGACCGTGCGTTCTGCCGGCACCATGTCCCCGCCGGCGAAGACCCCCGGGCACCCGGTCATCATCGTGGACGAAACGCTCACCGTCCCGTCACGAGCGAAGGAGACGCCGGGGACGGAGCGCAAGAAAGCCGTGTCGGTGTCCTGGCCGAGCGCAAGGATCACGGTGTCGGCGGCCAGGGTCTCGAAGCGCCCGGTCGGGCGGGGGAAACCGGTCTCGTCGAGCTCCATGACCTCGACGGTCATCTCTGGCCCTTCGAAGGCCGTGATCGTACGGAGCCAGTTGATCCGGACCCCTTCGCGCTCCGCGTCGGCGGCCTCTTCTTCGTGCGCGGGCATCTGCGCGCGCGTCCGGCGATAGACGATCGTCGTGTCCGAGGCCCCCAAGCGCCGAGCGGTCCGGGCGGCGTCCATCGCGGTGTTCCCCCCACCGTAGACCGCAACCCTCCGGCCGACGACGGGGTGCTCTCCGCTCGCCACGCCCTTCAGGAACCCGAGCGCGTCGACAACCCGCGCGGTGTCGCCCGCCGGTATGTCGACCCGCTTGGAAAGATGGGCCCCCACCGCAACGAAGACCGCATCGAAGCCTCCCTCACGGCGCTCGGCCTCAAGGTCCTCCACCTTGTGGGAGCCCGTCATTCGCACACCGAGGGCAGGGATGCGCGCTATCTCCGCCTCCAGCACGTCGCGTGGCAGGCGGTACGCGGGGATCCCGTAACGCATCATCCCGCCAGGCTCGGGGCCGGCGTCGCGCACCTCGACCTCGTGGCCCCTTCGCGCCAAGTGGTAAGCAGCAGACAGGCCGCTCGGCCCGCACCCG
>JAJZYO010000273.1 GCA_021798075.1 Actinomycetes bacterium | reverse complement strand
GTTTTCCGTCCCAGGGGAGAACGGGCGGGATCGTCGAGATGATCAACCACACGCTTGTGACTGGCGCCCTCTTCCTCCTCGTCGGGATGGTGTGGGAGCGCCGTCGCACCTACGCCTTTTCCCAACTGGGCGGGCTTCAGACGGTCGCTCCCGTCCTCGGGTGGGTCTTCATGGTGGTGGTCCTAGCCGACATCGGCCTGCCCGGCCTCAACGGCTTCATCGGAGAACTGCTCGTCCTCATCGGGACCTTCATCACCCACCGGTGGTGGGCGGTGGTCGCCACGAGCGGCGCGGTGTTCGGCGCCATCTACTTGCTGTGGGCTTACCAAAGGGTGTTCCACGGCCCGGCCCGGGCGGTCAACGCAACCGTGCGTGACATGACCTGGGCCGAAAGAGCTGCTGTGGCCCCACTCCTAGCGGCCATAATCTTCATCGGCGTGTACCCCCAGCCCATCCTCTCTCGCATCGAGCCGTCGGTGGACCACCTGGTCGCGCACGTTGAAGCCGCCAACCCCGGCTTCAAGATCCCGGCCAAGGCCAGGGGCCGCGGGACCTTTGTCGTGCCGAAGGACCAGGTGGTCGAGGTGGTGGCCCCGCCGGGGCCGGCGCCCGCCAAGACCGCTGCGGCCAAGCCGGCCACAAAGGGAGGGGCCAAGTGAGCGGGGGCACCTACCTTGTGGCCGCCGGCTGCACCATAAACGACATCACCGGCAAGATAACCGGCCTGTGCACGGCCAAGGGCTCCATCCACATATCGATCAACTACCCCGCGCTGGTCCCGTTTTTCGTCCTGGGAGGCGGAGCGTTGGTGGTGCTGCTCCTCTCGGCCGTGCTGCCCAAGCGCCCGTACCGGGGGTTGTGGGCGGGGCTTACGGTGGCGGCAGGCGTGGGGACTGTGGTCGACGGGCTCGTGCAGTGGCAGCAGCTAAACGGCTCGTCCGTCACGCCCGTCACGCTCGGCGACCAGCTCTTCTACGACCACATGGGAGCCTTTTTCGCCGTCTTGTTCGGCGTCGCCACCGTGGCCGGGGCGGCGATATCGGATGGCTACCTGGAGCGGGAGGGCCTCGACGGGCCCGAACCCTACGTGCTCATGCTCTCGTGCTCGCTCGGCGCCGTCCTGATGGCCGACGCGGCCGGTTTCGTCACGCTTTTCCTTGGCCTCGAGATCCTCTCGATCTCGTTATACGCCATGTCTGCTTACCACCGCTGGCGGGCCGCCTCCGGGGAGGCCGGGCTCAAGTACCTGATCCTCGGCTCGCTCGCTTCGGCCATATTCATCTACGGCGCGGCGCTCATATACGGCGCCACGGGTTCGCTCCAGTACCTGGGCGTCGTGAGCTTCCTCGCCGACAACGCCCTCTTCCAAAACGGGGTGCTGCTAGGGGGCATGGTCCTCGTCATCGTCGGGCTGGGTTTCAAGGTGGCGGCCGTGCCCTTCCACTTCTGGTCACCCGACGTCTACCAGGGCGCGCCTACCCCCTTCGTCGGGTACATGGCGGCCGTGGCCAAGGCGGCCGGTTTTGCCGGGCTTCTAAGGGTCCTCATGCTCGCCTTGCCGACCCTGGAGTCGACCTGGAGGCCGATCATTTGGGTGCTCGCCACCCTCTCGGTGGTCTTCGGCTCAATATTGGCGCTCGTGCAGGTGGACCTGAAGCGGATGCTCGCCTACTCGTCTATCAGCCAGGCGGGCTACGTGCTGATCGGGCTGCAGGCGGGCACAGCCCAGGGTGTGCGCGCCGTCGCGTTTTACCTCTTCACCTACACCTTTATGGTGATCGGCACCTTCGCCATCGTGGGCGTGCTCCAGGGCCGGGGTGAAGCAAGGAACGACCTCTCGGCGGTGCGGGGGCTGGCTTCGCGTAGCCCCTGGCTCGCCGGCGCCATGCTCGTGCTCATGTTGGGGCAGGCGGGCATCCCGCTGACGAGCGGGTTCCTCGGGAAGTGGGTCGTGATCGAGGCAGTACTGGGGCAGGGCCAGTACGAGTTGGCCTTGATCGGGATGCTCGGGGCCGCGGTGGCAGCGTTTTTCTACTTGCGGGTGGCGCTCATCATGTTCCTCGCCCCGGAAAGCCCCGGTGCTCCCGCCGGCGGCGCCGTGACCTTGAGCGCGACGGGTGGGCCGGGGGCGGCGACGGCGGGCGGCGGGCCCTCTGACGGAGGGCCCGAGAGCAGCGAACCGGGCGACTCGGGGTGGGCCGCAGGTGCGGGCCGTGCCTACTCAGGGTCCGACTTGCAGGCGATCGTCACCGCCGGTCTCTCGGCTCGCGACCGGGCCCTGGCCCTCCGGCCTCCGCCTCACACCCGTGTCCGGGTGCCGGCCGCCACGGCTGCGGTGATTGCCGTGTGCGTGGTGTTCACGGTCTTTGCCGGCGTGTCCACGCCCGTGCTGTCCTGGGCGCACGCCATAGCTCTTCCCTGGTCGGCCTAGGCGGCGGCGGCGTCCTAGGCCGTACCAGGCCGCCGGCTGGGCCGCAGTCCTTATTGTGGCCGTGTGGACGAGCCAGACGCGGGAGCAACAGAGGTCCTGGGCTCGCTCTGGACGTGGCACCAGGTACCGCTCGAGGGGGCCGCCGTGGTGTTCGACCTCGACGGCGTACTGTCCGACGCCGCTTCGCGCCAGCACCACCTGAGAGGCCCACGCCCGGACTGGGAGGCCTTCTTCGCAGCTTCGGGTGAGGACCCCCTGATAGACGAGGTCGCCACCCTTCTCCACCTCCTGGCCCCCGAACTGGTCATAGTGCTCTTGACCGCCCGGCCCGCCCGTATCCGCACCTCGACCCTCGGCTGGCTCGACCGCCACCGACTGCGCTGGGATCTTCTCGTAATGCGCAAGGACGGCGACCGCCGGCCTGCCCGCCACTTCAAGCAGGAGGCCGTGCGCGCTGTGCGCGCGAACGGGCTGCAAGTGGCGCTATGTGTGGAAGACGACCTGCGTAACGTGGAGATGTTCCGCTCCGAGGGCATCCCCGCCCTCTACATCCACTCTGGTTACTACGAGTGAGGCCACGTTTTCCTCCGGATCCCCGATGAGGTGACCGACGACCCTCGGACCTGCTCAGAGTCTTTTCAGCTACCGCTGGTACCCTTTTATCCAGAGGTTACTAACGAACATGAGCCGTTTGACCAGAGGTTACGAACGAAGATGAACCGCAACAACCTGAAGACTGTCGTCCTGCTGGCGCTGCTCGGTGGGCTCTGTCTCGGCATCGGCGCCTTCTGGGGCCAGCAGGGCTTGATTATCGGCCTCGTCATCGGGCTCCTCTTCGTGGGGGGCTCCTACTGGTTCTCGGACCGGGTGGCCATCGCGGCTGCCCGGGCGGTGCCCGTCTCCGAGGCGCAGATGCCCCAGTACTACGAGATCGTGCGGGACCTGACGACCCGTGCCGGCATGCCGATGCCACGGCTCTATGTCTCGCCGGCGGCACAGCCCAATGCCTTTGCTACCGGCCGCAACCCCAAACACGCGGCGGTGGCCGTCACCCAGGGCATCCTGGAGATCTGCACCTGGTCGGAGCTGCGCGGCGTGCTCGCCCACGAGATCTCGCACGTGCGCAACCGTGACATCCTGGTCTCTTCTGTCGCCGCGTCCATCGCGATGGGCATCACGTTCCTGGCCCGCATGGCGGCCTGGAGCAGCCTCTTCTTCGGGGGCTTTGGTGGCGGGGGCGGACGTCGCAACAGCGAGGAAAACATATTCGGCCTCCTAGCCATGATGATCCTGGCCCCCCTGGCCGCCACCCTCCTCCAGCTGGCTCTCTCCAGGAGCCGTGAGTACGAGGCGGACAGGGACGGTGCCCGGCTCATCGGCGACGGGGAGCCGCTCGCCTCGGCGCTCACCAAGCTCGAGATCGCTTCCGGCCGAGTGCCAATGGTAGTGCCACGGGAGATGGCCGCCCTCTTCATCGTCAACCCCTTGAAAGGCCGGCGCATGAGCTTCGCCAAGTGGTTCAGCGACCACCCGCCCACCGACGAGCGCATCAAGAGGCTGCGTTCGAAGCAGTGGGCGCACCGTTTCTGACGGCGCCGCTCCTAACTGAGTGATCTGGTCGCCCAGTACCGCCTGGACGTCGTTTGCTCGGTCCCGGCCGCCGCCCAGGTGCATGGCCGGGGCAGCAGAGAGCCGGCCTCAGTCCCGGAAGTTCTCGAACTGTAGCGGCAGCCCGAAGTCGTGCTCGCGCAGCGCTGCG
>JAJZYO010000272.1 GCA_021798075.1 Actinomycetes bacterium | reverse complement strand
GGTGAGCCTGGCCGGTGGGCAGGGTCGCGTTGTCGGTGTCGTGGCCGGGGCGGCGCTGCTCGTCGTGCTACGTGACGGCCTGGTGGCCGTCAACGTCAACGCCTACTACCAGTCGATGGTGGTGGGAGTCGTGCTGCTTGCGGCGATCGTGATCGACCGCTTCCGGGTCCACAGCCTGGAAAGAGCGGGCTCGCACTTCGACAGGCGCCATCCCCTCGACGCGGTGGTGGACAAAGCCAAACAGTCAACGGCGCCTATGGGTTAGCGAATATCCTGAGTTTCGTGCACGCCTGGGTCCTTGACCGCTCGCCTGGGGAGTACCGCTACGGCGAGGTGCCCGCCCCCCCGGTCGGCCCGAGAGAGGTGCGCGTGCGCGTCGTGGCCAGCGCGCTCAACCGCATGGACCTCTGGCTGGCCCTGGGGATGCCCAAGCCACCCGTGCTCCCGATGGTGCCGGGCTGCGACGCCGCCGGCGTGGTCGCCGAGGTGGGGGAGGAGGTGTCGCGATGGGCCCTGGGCGACGAGGTGGTCGTGAACCCCTCGCTGGCCTGCGGGCACTGCCCCGAGTGCCTCGCTGGGCGTTCTGTGTACTGCGCGTCGTGGGCGATCCTGGGCGAGCACCGCTCCGGGGCCCACGCCGAGTCGGTAGTGGTCGGGGAGGCCAACGTCGTTGCGCGCCCCGCGGGGCGCACCTGGGAAGAGAGCGCCTGCTACGGCCTCTGTGGCCTGACTGCGTACCGCATGCTGAGGCGCGCCCACCTTTCGGCGGGCGAGACCCTGCTCGTTACTGGAGCCGGGGGCGGCGTCGCGAGCGCCGCCCTGGCCATCGGCCTGCAGATGGGCGCCACCGTTTATGCGACCTCTCGCCATGAAGCCAAGCGCGAGCGGGCCGTCGCGCTCGGCGCAGCTGCCTCGTTCCCATCGGGCGAGCCGCTGCCCGTGGAGGCCGACGTGGTCGTAGACAGCTCCGGCGAGCCGACGTGGGCCTCGTCGCTCGGAGCGCTGAAAAAGGGCGGGCGCCTCGCCGTCTGCGGCGGCACAGGTGGGGGACGTGTGGAGCTCTCCCTCCCCAAACTGTGGTTCGGCCAGTACGAGCTGATCGGGTCGACGATGGGGACCTTCTCCGCGTTCGACGAACTGACCCGGCTGGTTGCCGGTGGCCTCCCGGTGGCCGTCGACAGCACCTTCCAATTGGCTGGGTACCCGGAGGCGCTGGCACGCCTGCGGGCTGGCGAGCAGTTCGGGAAGTTGGTGCTGCGCCACTAGCACCAGTGCGCCCGAGCCGGTAGCGCTCCTACGCCTGGCCCACGATGGCGAGCGCTAGGCCGTCGTAGCCCTTCTCGCCTACAACCTGGAGGGCGGTGGCAGACACGCCCGGAGCCGCCTTCATCGCCTCGAAGAGCCTCCTAGTGCCAATTACGTCAGGATCGTCACAAGCTTCGTCTGCCACCCGGCCCTCGCGCACCACGTTGTCGACCACGACAGCGCCGCCGGGCCGGACGAGCCGCATGGCCCATGCGAAGTAGGCAGCGTTGTTGGACTTGTCGGCGTCGATAAAGGCTAGGTCGAAGGAGGCGTCGCCTGCCTCCTCGGCGACCTGTGGCAACAGTTCGAGGGCGCGGCCGACCCGGACCTCGATCCTCTCCGCCAACCCTGCACGCTCGACGTTGGCGCGTGCGACTTCTGCATGGCGCGCCTCGAGCTCGAGGCTGAGCAGCTTCCCCTCCGGTGGTAAGGCCCGCCCGAGCCAGATGGCGCTGTAGCCTCCGAGCGCGCCGATCTCGAGAACCCTCCGGGCGCCAACCAGCCGGGCCAGCACGTAGAGGAACTTCCCCTGCAGGGCGGTTACGTTTATCGGCGGTAGACCGGCTTCGCGGCTCGAACGCAGCGCCTCGCGCAGCGCCTCGTCCTCCTCTGCGAGCTGCGCCTCGAGGTAACCGTCCACACGTCGCCAGAGCCCGTTGTCCATGGCGACAGCATCCCACACTGGCGCCGGCCCGCACCATAGGCTCGCGGTTCACATGAGCACGCATGCCCTTGACGTTGCCTACTCGGGCGAGACCTGGACCGAGGAAGAAAGAAGCGTCCTCAGGCGCTACTTCACGAACCTTGACGGCCCAGTGTTCGCCCTGGTCAACCTGCCAGAGGTGGTGAAAGGGGCGCTCTTCGCGCGCTACTCGCGCTCGGGCAAAAGCTTGCGCCGGCTGTTCCTTGACGAGTTCGTCCGCGACCTCGACGTGAGCGGCGACCACAGCATCGACGCAACCGTCGGCCTGGCCCGGGCCGAGGAGCTCTACGAGAAGGTCTTCTACGAGTACGGAGACGATTCGGTCGCCCAACTGGGCGGCGTGCACCTCGCCTGCGAGCAGGTCTCCAACCTCCTTACCAAAGTGCTCGAGCGTGGTCGGCTCATGTCCTATATGGAAAAGTCGACTCGCTACGTGGCCTACGACAGCCGCTTGGAGAGCGGCCACTACCGCTACTACCGGAGCCCAGAGATACTGGCCTCGCCCCTCGGCGCGCGCTACGTCGGCGACATGGACCGGATGTTCGACACCTACGCCGAGCTGAGGCCCGTCCTCTACGAGTGGTATGCACGCGAGGCGCCCAAGCCGCCCGACGAGGTGCCCGCCACCGGCGCTAAGGGCGGCGACATCGCTTACCGGAGGGCGCTCCGGGCCAAGGCTTTTGACGCCTTGAGGGGCTTGCTCCCAGCAGCCGCTACGTCCAATGTCGGTATTTACGGATCTGGGCAGGGCTTCGAGGCGCTGCTGCTGCACATGCGCGCGCACCCCCTGCCTGAGGCGCGCCTCTATTCGGACCTGATGCTCACCGAGCTCCGCAAGGTCATCCCTTCATGGGTCCGCCGTGTCGACGTCCCCGAGCGGGGCGGTGCCTGGTCCGAGTACCTGAGGAGCAAAGACGCAGCGATGGCCGGCATCGCGCCCGCCGTGCTCGAAGGGGGAGGGGCCGCCGTAAGTGCCGGGTCAGAGGCCGCTGTCAGCTCCACCCCAATCGGCGCTGCCACTCCCGAGGTCCGCCTCCTTGACTGGGACCCGGACGCGGAGGTGAAGGTGGTGACGGCGATGCTGTACCCGTTTAGCGACCTCCCAGAGACAGAGGTCGCCGCCCGGGTTGCAGCCATGTCCCTCGACCAGAGGCTCCGAGTGATGGCCACCTACGCCGGCGTGCGCAGCAACCGCAGGCACCGGCCGGGCCGCGCGCTCGAGCGCAGCGGCTACCGCTTCGAGGTCGTGTCGGACTATGGGGCCTTCCGGGACCTCCAACGTCACCGCCTCCTCACCATCGAGTGGCAGAAGCTCACCCCAAGCCTCGGCTACTCGATGCCTGGCGCAGTCGCCGACGCCGGCCGCCGAGGCGATTACGAGGAAGCAATGGAGCGCTCGGCCAACCTCTACCAGGAGCTGGACAACCGCCTCGGCCCGGACCTAGCGGCTTATGCCGTGACGCTTGCACACCGGGTCCGCTACGTGGTCCAGATGAACGCCCGTGAGGCGATGCACATGCTCGAGCTGAGGACGACCCCACAAGGCCACGCCGAGTACCGCGAAGTCTGCCAGAAGATGCACGGGTTGATTCGGGACGTCGCGGGGCACCGGGCCCTGGCCTCGATGATGAGCTTCGTGGACCACTCCGGCTCGTCCGACCAGAGCCTCGGCCGCCTCGAAGCAGAGATGAGGGCGGACGCCCGCCGGCAGCGCTGACCGAGAGCAGCGACAGCGCCATAGGCGAAACCGGGAAGTTTTTTCCTGGCCCACCCACCAGGGAAGTTAGCCAAACGTGCTGCTCGGCGGCCCGCGCTGGCGCTTGCCAGATGGCGGTGAGTGGACAAGTATGGGGCTGACAGTCGCTGCGGGTCGCCATCGCCGAGCCCCAGCGCCGGGCAGTGGCCCGGGGAGCCAAGTAGACAACGACTTCTGCACAGCGGTTGGCTTTGCCCCGCCCCAGTGCGTTGGCGGTTCCAAAGGCTCCCCGGACCGGCCCACCCTGCGATTGGTGAGATGCCCAGCGCGTCGTTTAGCATGCCGCGCCGCTACGGCGCGGCGCGTGCCATCCTGTGTGCTTGAAATGCTCCATGAAGGAACCACCCACATGCCAAACGATGACGACGACTTCGACGACCCGCTGCTCGGCGAGGGCCCGTCGTTGCCCGACGACTTGGACGACGAGGACCTCGACCTCG
>JAJZYO010000271.1 GCA_021798075.1 Actinomycetes bacterium | reverse complement strand
CCATCTCCCCGAAGCGCTGGCCGCCGAACTGGGCCTTGCCGCCGAGGGGCTGCTGGGTGATCATCGAGTAGGGCCCCGTCGAGCGGGCGTGGATCTTGTCGTCCACCAGGTGGGCGAGCTTCATGATGTAGATGTAGCCCACGGACACGGGGTTGTCGTAAGGCTCACCCGTGCGGCCGTTGTAGAGCACGGCCTTGCCGTCGGGCCCGATCAGGCGCCCATGGTCCCCATAGCTCGTACCGGGGGCTTCGGGGTGCAGGTTTTCGAAGATCGCCTTGATGGTCGGGTGCTTGCCCGTCGGGTCGGTCTCGTCCCAGTGCGCCCCGTCGAAGCTCGGGCTCGCCAGGAAGGCGGCGGGCTTGGCGAGCGGCGTGGTCTTGCGCCCGTCGGGCTGGGCCGCAGGCGTGGTGCTGCCGTCGACCTCCCAACCCCAACGGGCGGCCCAGCCGAGGTGGCTCTCCAGGACCTGCCCCACGTTCATGCGGGAAGGGACGCCCAGGGGGTTCAAGATGATGTCGACCGGGGTGCCGTCGGCCAGGTGGGGCATGTCCTCGACGGGGAGGATCTTGGAGATCACACCCTTGTTGCCGTGGCGGCCGGCCAACTTGTCGCCCTCGGTGATCTTGCGCTTCTGCGCCACGTACACCCGGACGAGCTGGTTGACCCCGGGGGGGAGCTCGTGGGCGTCCTCGCGTGAGAACACGCGGACGTCTATGACCTTGCCCGACTCACCGTGGGGGACCTTGAGCGAGGTGTCGCGCACCTCTCTTGCCTTTTCCCCGAATATGGCCCGGAGCAGGCGTTCCTCGGGAGTGAGCTCGGTCTCGCCCTTGGGCGTGACCTTGCCCACGAGCACGTCACCGGCACCGACCTCGGCACCGACACGGATAATGCCCCGCTCGTCGAGGTCCTTCAGGATCTCTTCGGAGAGGTTGGGTATGTCGCGGGTGATCTCTTCCGCGCCGAGCTTGGTGTCGCGGGCGTCGACCTCGTGCTCCTCGATGTGCACCGACGAGAGCACGTCGTCGCGTACCAGCCTCTCCGAGAGGATGATCGCGTCCTCGTAGTTGTAGCCCTCCCAGGGCATGAAGGCGACGAGGAGGTTTTTGCCGAGGCCGAGCTCGCCGCCCTCGGTCGACGGCCCGTCGGCCAGCACGTCGCCCTCGGCGACCTCTTGGCCCTCGTCCACCACGATCCTCTGGTTGAAGCAGGTGTTCTGGTTGGAACGGCGGAACTTGTAAACGGGGTAGGTCTTGCGCTGGAGCGGGCGCCCGTAGCGGTCCTCCTGGCCGGCCTTGTAGTCGACGATCACGTGCTCACCGGTCACCTCGGCCACGGTGCCCACGCCCTCGGCCAAGACCACGTCCCCGGTGTCGCGCGCCGCCCGGCCCTCGACACCGGTGCCGACGAAGGGGGCCTCCGGCCGCACCAAGGGCACCGCCTGCTTCTGCATGTTGGCGCCCATCAGTGCCCGGTTGGCATCGTCGTGCTCGATGAAGGGGATGAGGGCGGTCGAGATCGACACGATCTGCTTGGGCGACACGTCCATCAGGTCGACCTCGGCTGGGGGCACGAAGTCGACTTCGCTCGTGGTCCCATAGGTGGTACCGCCGGCACCCACCCGCACCCCTGGCCCCTGAGGAGCGCGCCGCACCAGGACACGCTGGTCCAAGAGCGTGCCGTCGGGTGCGAACTTGGCGTTGGCCTGGGCGATGACGTACTCCTCCTCCTCGTCGGCGGCCAGGAAGACGATCTCGTCGGTGACCTTTCCGTCGACGACCCGCCGGTAGGGGGTCTCTATGAAGCCGTACTCGTTGATGCGCCCGTAGGTGGCGAGGTGGCCGATGAGGCCGATGTTGGGGCCCTCAGGAGTCTCGATCGGGCACATGCGACCGTAGTGGGACGAGTGCACGTCACGGACCTCGAAACCAGCCCGCTCACGCGACAGCCCGCCGGGGCCCATGGCCGAAAGGCGGCGCTTGTGGGTGAGCCCCGAAAGGGGGTTGGTCTGGTCCATGAACTGGCTGAGCTGGCTCGTGCCGAAGAACTCCTTGATGGCGGCGACCACGGGACGGATGTTGATCAAGGTCTGTGGGGTGATGGCCTCCACGTCCTGGGTGGTCATCCGCTCGCGCACGACCCGCTCCATGCGGGAGAGCCCCACCCGGACCTGGTTTTGGATCAGCTCGCCCACCGAGCGCACCCGCCGGTTGGCAAAGTGGTCCTGGTCGTCCAGACGGTACCCGGCCTCGCCCTGGGCGAGGTGGAGCAGGTACGTGCTCGCCGCCAACACCTCGCTGCGGGACAAGACGGTCTGGCCCGGCTCGGGGCGCTCCAGTTCGAGACCGAACAGCGCCTCGGCCTTGGCGATCTCCGGCCCGAGCTTGCGGTCGAGCTTGTAGCGGCCAACTCGCGTCAGGTCGTAGCGCTTGGAATTGAAAAAGGCGTTGTCGAAATAGGCCCGGGCGGAGTCGACCGAGGGTGGCTCCCCCGGCCGTGCCCGCTTGTAGATCTCGAGTAGGGCGTCGTCCTGGGTCGGCGCGAGATCCCTTTCCTTCTCCCACTGGGGCTCCAGGAAGTCGAAGTGGCGCACGAAGCGCTCGAGGAACGCGTCGTCGGCGTAGCCGAGCGCGCGAAGCAGGGTGAACAACGACACGCGCCTCTTCCTGGCCACCCGGGAGCCGGCGGAGATGTCCTTGCCTGGCTTGGCTTCGACGTCGAACTCGATCCACTCGCCGCGGTAGGGGTGGACGGTACCGGTGACGATCGTCTTTTGGTCACGGCCGGGCTGGAATATGACGCCCGGGGACCGGACGAGCTGGGAGACGACGACGCGCTCGGTGCCGTTGATGATGAACGTGCCCCTCTCGGTCATCACGGGGAAGTCCCCCATGAAGACCGTCTGCTCCTTGATCTCGCCGGTCCCGGCGTTTTGGAACTGAGCGCGGACGAAGATGGGTGCCGCGTATGTCATGTCCTTTTCCTTGCACTCCTCCACCGAGAACTTCGGCGGAGGGCGCAGGTCCAGGTCGTCGGGGTCGAACTCGAGGACGAGCTTCAACTGCCCGGAGAAGTCCTCGATCGGGCTGATGTCGCGGAAGGCTTCCGCCAAGCCCTTGTCCAGGAACCACTTGAACGAATCACGCTGTACTGAGATCAGGTCGGGGAGCGGCAGGACCTCGTCGAGGTTGGCGAAGCTGAGCCGCTCCCGCTGAGCGGGGCGAGACGGCAACAAGGATCACTCCTTGATAGGTGCGGGGGATGCGGGAGACAGCGGCGCGCGCCAGACCGCCGCCCTAAGGAATAAGGACGCGGACAGACAGAGCACGGCAACTGACTACTATACAACACTCACGGCGGACGCGGCAAACAACTGGCGCGCCCACGCCGGCACTCCACCTAACAGGTTAAGCCAGCCTGGCTCCCAGGTCAAGCACCGAATGGCTTCCCGCCCGGCCCCCTGAGCCCGGGCCCTCCAGCAGCGGAGGCCCCGAGCGCCCCGCAGGACGGTCGAAAAATATCCGGCCTACTTGAGCTCGACCGTGGCGCCGGCCGCTTCCAACTGGGCCTTTGCCTTGTCGGCGTCCTCCTTGCTGACCTTCTCCAGCACCGTCTTGGGAGCGCCGTCGACCAGGTCCTTGGCCTCCTTCAACCCGAGGCTGGTGAGCGCCCGGACCTCCTTGATGACCTGGATCTTCTTGTCACCGGCGCTCGAGAGGACGACGTCGAACTCGTCCTGTTCTTCGACAGCAGCAGCCTCGGGGGCGGCCGCAGCAGGCGCGGCACCTGCGGCAGCCACGACCGGTGCGGCCGCGCTGACACCGAAGCGCTCTTCGAACGACTTGAGCAGCTCGGAAAGCTCGAGGACGCTCATGTCCGAGATCGCCTCGAGGATGTCGTCCTTGGACAGCTTGGTTGGCATTTTGTTGTATCTCCTTCGGTTTTACCTGGTGGTCGAGGTCCTATCCGCCGTGGCTGGCGCGCTCGTCACGGAGGGCGGCGAGGCCGTAGGCAAAGTTGCGCGGCACCGCGGCAAGGGCGCCGGCCATGCCCCGCAAAGGTGCCGCCAGCGCGCCGGCCAAGCGGGCCAGCAACTGCTCGCGGGGGGGCAGGTCGGCCAGGGCCAAGGCGGCGTCGGCCCCGAGCACGGACCCGCCAAGGAGCCCCCCTTTGATGAGGAGCGCAGGGCTGGTCCGGGAGAAGTCGCGCATGGCTC
>JAJZYO010000270.1 GCA_021798075.1 Actinomycetes bacterium | reverse complement strand
GGCATCGGCAGCACCTACCACGTGATCGTGGGGAGGTCGCAACAGATAACGGGCCCCTACGTCGACCCCAACGGCACCCTCATGACCGACGGGGGTGGGATGGAACTCCTCGGTAGCAGTGAGGGCATGATCGGCCCAGGGGGGCCGTCGGTGTACACGGGGCCCGGCGGGCCTCTCATCGATTACCACTATTACGACGCCTGGGACCAGGGGGACCCCTGGGTGCAGGTGCGCCGGCTCTACTGGAACTCGAGCGACTGGCCGGTGACGGGCCCGCCCCTCGTGCCCGTGCCGGGTTCACCACTTGCGTCGGGAGCGCCCTAATGTTAGCGTTCTCAACAGGTGTCCGATGAGGCTAGGGGGAACGGGTCTGTGAACGCTGCTGGGCCGGTGAGCGGTGCGGGCGAGGCCCGGGCGCGTGCCCCGCGGGTCGTGGTGGACCCGGGGAGGCCGGTCGCCCGGCTGCCTCGCGAGGTGTTCGGAGGGTTCGTCGAGCACCTCGGGCGCTGCATAAACGGTGGCATCTTCGAGGAGGGCTCACCTCTCTCAGACGAGAGGGGTTTTCGCCGGGACGTGCTCGGGCTCCTCCGGCCCCTCGGCATCCCGGTGCTCCGTTGGCCTGGAGGCAACTTCGCCTCCAACTACCACTGGGCCGACGGGGTCGGGCCACGCAAAGACCGCCCGGCGCGGACCGAGCTGGCCTGGGGGGGAGTGGAGCCCAACCACTTCGGTACCGACGAGTTCCTCGCCTATTGCGCCGAGCTCGGGGCGGCCCCCTATATCTGCCTCAACATGGGCACCGGGACGCTCGAAGAGGCCTTGGCTTGGGTGGAGTACTGCAACTCGGCCGCGAAGAGCTACTGGGCCGACCAGCGGCGCCACAACGGGCACGAGGAGCCCTACGGGGTCGTCTACTGGGGCCTCGGCAACGAGATGTACGGGGAGTGGCAGGTGGGCCAGCTCTCGGCGGCCGAGTACGTCTCGGAAGCCAGGCGCTGGGCCAGGGCCATCCGTCGCCTCGACCCGAGCGTCAAGCTGGTGAGCTGCGGGCTTTCGGGTTGGAGCGACTGGGACCGGGCGGTCGTGGACGGCCTTGCCAGCCTGGTCGACCTCCATTCGCTGCACATATACACCGGTTCCTCGGACTATTGGACCAACGTCCTCACCCCCCACCAGGCCGAGCGTGCGATCAGGTACACCTCCGCCGCCCTGTCGGAGGCCGCGTACAACCAGCGCCTAGCTGCGGCCCCGCGGATCGCCTACGACGAGTGGAACGTCTGGTACCGCACGGCAGACGGGACGCTCGAAGAACGCTACGACTGGAGCGACGCCTTGGCCGTCGCCACCTACCTCAACATCTTTGTCCGCCACAGCGACTGGGTGGCGATGGCCAACCTGGCCCAGCTGGTCAATGCCATCGCGCCCGTGGTGACGAGCCCCGCCACGGCGGCGACCCAACCGATCTACTACCCGTTTCTCTTCCACTCGCGCGCCGCCCTGGAACTGGCGGTCGATGCCTGGGCCGAAGGCCCGCTCGTCGAGGCGCCCGCTGGCGGGGAGGAGCGCTGGGGTCACCGCTTGGCCGACCTCGGCCCGTTCTGCGTGCTCGATGCTTCGGCCACCTTTGAACCTGTGTCCGGCCGCATCTCGGTGACCGTCGTCAACCGCGGTGAGCAGGATCTGGCGGGCGTCGAGGTGGTGGTCCGGGACGCAGCTTGGGACGGGCGCCTCACGGCGCATGTGCTGACCGCCGGCCAGCGCCGGACGGGCGAGCTCCAGCTGGACCAGGTCCACGTGGAGGAGGGCTCGGAGGAGGCCAAAGGTGAGGTACTGTCCGTCGCGTTGCCGGCGCGGTCGTTCTGCGTGCTCGAGGCGACCGTCGAGCCCGGGGGCTGAGCCGATGGTGGTACCGAGCTGAGCCGGACTGAGTTGCAGCCGAGGCGATGACCGACATGACCGACGTGGTTGTCCAAAACAGGAACGCCCTCCCGGCCGACCGGCACTCGCTGCTCGTGCGCAAGGGCCACGGGCCCGAAGTCCGGCGCTTCACGCGCACCGAGCGGTGGGGGCTCGTCTTCATCCTGCCTTTTTTCGTGATGTTCCTTTTCTTCTTGGTCATCCCGATCATCTATGCGCTATATGACAGCTTTTTCACGACGCGACTGGTCGGTGGGACTGTTTTCACTGGCCTCTCCAATTACAAGACGGCGCTCGAGAGCGGGGCCTTCTGGCGTGGGATGCTCCGCACAGCGATCTACGCGGCCATCCAGGTGCCGGTGCTCATCATAATTGCGACATTTTTTGCCACCCTGTTCGACCTAGGGGTGGCGAAGTGGGGAGCCGTTTTCAGGACCATTTTCTTCATCCCCTTTGCCGTGCCGACGGTAGTGGCCGGTGTGATGTGGTCGTTCCTCTTCGAGGACCCCTACGGGCCGCTCGACCGCATCCTCCAGGACATCGGCCTCGGGCACTTCAACTTCCTGGGTGCCGGCGCGCCCTTGCTCGGTTCGATCATCGTCATTGCCACCTGGGAGTGGACCGGCTACACAATGGTCATCTTGTTCACGGCGCTCAGGTCGGTGCCCCGCGACGTGGTGGAGTCGGCGGTGATCGACGGGGCGCACCTCGGACGGGTCATTACCAGGGTGAAGCTGCCGATGGTAGCGCCAGCTATAACGCTGGTCGGGATCCTCAACATAATCGGGGCGCTCCAGCTTTTCGTCGAGCCCGAGGTGCTCACGGTCTTCACGACCAACGTGTCGTACAATTACACCCCGACGATATACCTCTACAACCAGGCCTATGCCGCCCAAGAGTACAACCTGGCAGCTGCGATATCGTTTGTCCTTGCCCTCATAATCATAGTCATTTCGGTGGCCTTCGTCATGGTGCGGAGGAGGAAGGGAGGGTGGATATGACGGCCACCACCGCCCCTACGCCGGCGGCGTTGCGCGCGCCTGCTCCTAGGAAGCCCCGTAGGCGCCGCGAGGACCCAAGCGTCGTCCCGCTGCGCCTCTACGGCCTCCGGAGGGGGACTGTGGCCATCGCGACCGCACTGGCTGTGCTCTTCGCGGTGTTCACGCTCATACCGGTCTGGTGGATCCTGGTCAACTCGACCAAGACCGAGCCCAACCTGTTTGCCACCTTCGGCTTTTGGTTCGCCCATCCCTTCAGGTTTTTCCACAACATCCACGCGATATTCACCAACCAGTCTCAGGGGTCGCTCTCGCAGTGGTTCCAGAACACAGTCATATATGCCTTCTGCGGTGGGGCGGGGGCGACCATATTGTCTGCTACGGCCGGTTACGGCTTCGCCAAGTTCCGCTTCCGGGGCAACCACGCCCTTTTCATGATCGTGCTGTCTGCCCTGCTCATCCCCCTGACTGCGGTCGCGATCCCCCTTTACATCCTCTACGCCAAGGTGCACATGGACTCGACGATGGAGGGGATCATCCTCCCCTTTATGGTGAGCCCGGTCGGCGTCTACTTGATGAGGGTGTACATCTCGGCCGCCGTGCCCCAGGAACTGCTCGACGCCGCCCGCGTGGACGGGGCGAGGGAGGCCACGCTCTTTTTGCGCATAGCCGTCCCCCTCATGACGCCGGCCCTCATCACCGTCTTCCTCCTCTCCGTCGTGGCGTCGTGGAACAACTACTTCTTGCCCTTCATCGTCAACAACCGGACCAGCCTCGACCCGCTCCCCGTGGGTGTCTACGTGTGGTTCCAGCACTCGGTTTCCGGCGGCGGTTACCAGGACTTCTACCTCTACACCGTGTGCGCCGGCCTGGTCACGATCGTGCCGATCATCGTGTTGTTCCTCGTCCTGCAGCGGTGGTGGCGCGGCGGGCTCCTGCTCGGGAGCCTTACCGGGTAGCGGCGCCTAACAAGACGTGCCGGCGGAAGTGCTTTCGGCGCCGCCGCCGGCCCCGACCGGCCTGGCCTTCGCCCGTTCCCCCCTCGGAGGCCAGGCCGCCAACCTATAAGGAGGCCACCTCGATCCCCGGTGGCAGGCCCGAAAGGCGCGCTTGGTCGCCCGCGACCTCGACCTTCACCTTGTGACCGGCGACAGACAGGCCATCGACCGAACGCAGGCAGGTTGCGGAAGCGATCGGTGCCAGGCGGACCCGCCGGCGGGGTACGTCGGGTTGGAGCCGGAGGAGCGAGCTGAGCACGGCCACCGAGGCGGCGGCCGTCCACGCCTGGGGGTGGCAGGACGCGGGGTAGGGCACGGG
>JAJZYO010000269.1 GCA_021798075.1 Actinomycetes bacterium | reverse complement strand
CCTGCCCCCGGTGCCTCGCCTCGACCACCCGCTCGGACCGCACTATCCACCGGTGGCCAAACGGGTCACGCACAACACCCACCCGGCCGTAAGGGTAATCGCCCACCGCGCGCTCGGTACGGGCGCCGGCCTCGACGGCTTGGGCGACCACCTCGTCTGCGTCGGCCACCTCCAGGTACAAGCTGACACAGGCCTGGCCGGGAGGCGGGGCGCTCACGCCGATTTCTGGGTGCTCGTCGGAGAGGTAAAGCCGCGCCCCGCCTATCTCCAGTTCGGAGTGGCCAACGCGACCGTCGGGCATGACGACGGGGTCGCCGGTCAGGCGGGCGCCAAAAGCCTCGACGTACCAGTCGATGGCGGCCCGGACGCCGGCGACCGCCAGGTAAGGGGTGATAGCCGCCCGTTGCCCAGAAAAGGTCGGGGACTCTATTACGAGGTTGCTCACGGTAGTTCCTTTCGGCAGGTCGAGCGCCCGTTCGACGCGGGCGCGAAGGTCTCGGGCAAAGGCGGGGTCGGGTTCCGCCGGCGTGAGCGGCAGACGCAGCGCCTCGAAGGGGTCAGGCATCGGTGTCCTCCTCGGTCCCGTACTCGTGACGGAACGCGGCCTTGGCCCTGACGAGGAGCGCTTCGGTGGCGTGCAGCGAACGGCCGAGCTCGGAGGCGACCTCGGCTACGGGCAGGCCGTCGAGGTAGCGCAAGCTGAGTGCCGCCCGGTGCTGCGGCGCCATCCGCTCGAGGACCTCCCGGGCGCGCATCTGGTCGAGGTGCACCTCCGAGGGGTCCTCCGCGCTGGCCGCCCCCGCTTCGCCGGCCACTGCCCGCAACCGGTGCTGCTCTCGCTCTTGGCGGCGCCAGTGGTCCACCAACTTGTGGCGCGCCACCCCGATCGCCCAAGGCACGCTTATCGGGCCGCCGCCTCGCTTTTTCGCCGCGTCGACGGCTGCCAGGAACACCTCGGAGGTGATCTCCTCCGCCGTGGCAGCCGTCGGGCACCGGGCGGACAGGTAACCCCACACGTGGGGCAGGGCGGAGTCGTAGAAGGCCATGAACTCCTCCTTCCCGACTTCACCGGCCGGCGCCTGCTCGCTCACGTCACATAGTCGCCCTGGGCGCGCACTTTCCGACGTTCGTCGCCGCGGCGGCCATGGGCGCGGGCGCCGAGGTCGTCAGTGCTGCTTCGCCGCTCTTCGCCCCCCACCGGCCACCGCCTTCAGCTCGTCCATGGACTCTCGGATCAACTGCGCCGGGGTACGGTCGCCGGCGCCGGCAGTCCAGCGCTGGAAAGCGACTTTGAACACTGCGACCCCGGCCTCGGCAGCCAGGCTCGCGGCTGGTTCTTTCACACCCCGCCGGCGGAGCGCCTCGGCGAGCGCCGTGGCGAGCATGGCCAGCTTGACCTGCTCGCGCTCTTGGAGCTCGGGGTTGGCGGCGATGATAGCTTGGCGCTGGCAGGCGAACTCCCGGCGCTCCCCGACGAAAGCAGTTGCCCCGATCAGAGCTGCCTCTATCGCCTCGAGCGGGGGCAACGAAGCCGGCGCCTCGTAGGCGCTCTTCGCGAGGAGCTCCTGCAACGCCGCCGAACGATAAAAGAGGACCTCACGCTTGTCGGCAAAGTGGCGGAAGAACGTACGCTCAGTGAGGCCCGCGCGCTCCGCTATCTCCGCGACGGTGGCGTTCTCGAAGCCGCGCTCGGCAAAGAGCTCCATAGCCGCCTGTTCGAGGCGACCGCGCGCGTTGGGCTCCCATCGGCTCGTGCCTCGATCCTACAAGATGTTGACAGTCGCTGTCATCGCCGGTATAGTGATAACAGTAGCTGACATCACCGCTGCGCCCGTCGTAGGGGCGCGGCACCTGACCCAACTGGAGGTTCCCTCGTGCGCGTGTTCGTAACTGGCGCGTCCGGCCACATCGCTGAGCCTCAGGAGTACTTGATAGGGGCCGCTGCCCACCAGTGCCCCCACACCTGTGCCACCGGCATCACTACCGCGGGGTTGGAAGTCACCAAGCCAAGCTCCCGGTTGTAGACCAGGGACGCGGTACTGTAGTTGATCGAACCGACGTAGGCAGTCTTGTTGTCTACCACGATCGTCTTGGCGTGAATGTACAGGGCCTTGGCCGAGTAAGGGTAAAGCCGTATGTGGACGCCGGCCGACTTTAGTTGAGCAAAGGCCCTGTCCCAATAGTCGTCCTGGGTCATGAGGACCTTGACGTCCACGCCCCGGCGCGCGTCGGCCTCCAAAGCGCCCTCCACGGCGTAGTTGTCCATCTCCTCGCTTGACGTTTCAACGCTGTGCTTGGCGGAGCGGAGCAGCCCGACGAGAGCGCTCTCAGAGCCAGGGGAGAACACGAGATCTCCCTCTTGGCCGTGCACTGGGACGTCGTACCAGCTCTTGGTGAGGTCCCCTGCCCAGTCGTCGTCGAACGCCCGCACCACCGTCGACACGTCGGAGGCCTTGGCATCTTCCACGGTGAAGTCGGCGGAGGTCGAATAG
Organism: Actinomycetes bacterium; assembly: GCA_021798075.1. The sequence continues at coordinate 1,743 of JAJZYO010000269.1, read as the reverse complement.
TACCTGCTGGTCAGGTTGCCCGTCATGACGAGGGCCGCCCGGCCGTCCACGACGATGGTCTTTTGGTGGACTATCACCGAAGACGGCGCCCATTTCACGTGCACTCCGGCGCCCTTCAAGTAAGCAGCGGCTGCCTGGCTGTACGAGCCGCCGTGGTAGGCGCTGTCCAGCAACACGCGCACGTCGACACCCCGGGCCGCGTCCGCGGCGAGGTCGTGCTCGGCCGTCTCGTCGCCCAACTCGTACATGACCATGTCCAGCGACCGGTGCGCGGAGAGGATGAACCTGTAGACCGGCGCGTAGCCGGCGCCGGGTTCGGCCCACACCACGTACGTGCTTTGCGCCGCGCTCACCGTTCCCGGGCAGAGGACAGCCAAAAAGGCAGCAACCGCGACGGGGAAGCGGCGTCCCATGTGTGCGAGCCTATGTCCCCATCCCCGAAGGGCGGCCAAGACCGGTACAGCCGCCGGCAAGGGTGGCCCGGGCCGGTACCAAAACCCACCGATCTGAAATCGTTAGCCGCACATTTATCAGTATTTGGCGCGAAAACGCGCTGGTTTCTGACAGATGTGGCCTTCGCCGACGCACGTCGGTCAGCTTTTCGCGCGTCCCGACCGTACCGGGCCCGCCGGCGCCGTGCTGGGCCGAACTCGACACCGTCTCAGGTCGCCGACATGTGCAGTATACGTATGAGTATAATAGTAGGCGTGCCGAACAAGACGATCTACGTGTCGGACGACGACCTCGCGCTGTACGAGCGCGCCCAGGAGCTCGCCGGCGGCAACCTCTCGGCCGCCGTGGCCCGGGCGCTGCGGCACTTCGTCGATGCCGAGGAGCTCACCCAGGCCGGCTACCGTGAGGTGACGGTGCGCACAGGGAGCGGGCGGGCGCGGCGCACGAAGCGGTTCCCGGGCAGGATCCTCGGCGAGTGGAGGCACCGGACGAGTGACCGGCAAGTAGAGCGCTTCCGTGTTTACCGCACTCCGAAGGGTAATTTCGCACTTCACTTGGCGAAGATGCCGGACTGGGCCGCCTGGTCCGGTCCCGAAACCTGGGTGGCCGAGTGGCGCCACCGGGACCCTCGCCTCGCTGGGGAGCATCCGCCGGGGTGCTGGTGGGGGCCGGTCGACGAGGCTCTCGAAGTAGCCGGGGCGCTCGAGGACCTGCGGGAGAAAATCCCTCCCGAGTTCTACGAGACCCTCGTCACCGAGGCAGGGCGGCCGGCGGTAGAGGAGCTCGACATATGAGCGCGCCGCTCTCCCCCCTGCTCGGCATCGGCGGCTTCACACCCAGGGTGGTGAGCTGAGGCGGCGACGATTTGAGCTTCCGCCTACCGCCCGCCCTCCAGAGCGGGGCCGACGAGCCAGGAAAGCGTGCCTGGATCGAGGCCTTGCCGGCAACGATCGAGGCTTTGGCGAACAAGTGGTCTTTGTCCGTCGGCAAACCCTTCATGCCCGGCGGCCAGACGGCCTGGGTCGCCCCGGTCCGAATGGCCTCGGGTGACGAGGCGGTCCTAAAGGTCGGTTGGCCCCACTACGAGGCCGAGCACGAACTCGAGGGCTTACAGCTGTGGGACGGAGACGGGACCGTACGGGTTTTCGCCGGCGAACGGGTCCAGGGGTCGGTCGCCATGTTGCTCGAGCGCTGCAGGCCCGGCAGCACATTGGCCCGGCTGCCCATGGAGGAGCAGGACGAGGTGATCGCCAGCCTCCTCGGCCGGCTCTGGCGGGAGCCGCCGCCCGG
>JAJZYO010000268.1 GCA_021798075.1 Actinomycetes bacterium | reverse complement strand
CCAGCTCGTCAACTGGGTCGTCGGGTTGACCGGGCAACAGCCCGTGCAGAGCTGTGACCCGTTCCGAAGCTACATCTGGAAGCACCTCCCGCCGGCGGGCGACATCGCCTCGGGCCACGTGGCCGCAGTCCAGCCACCCCCACCAGGTGCGAAATGCACGCCGTGACGCGCCCTCGCGGCCCCCAGCGCGACTTTAGACCTTGGCTTCGGCCCAGCTGTCCCCCCAGGAGAGATTGACCTCCAAGGGGACCCGCAGATCCGCCGCACCCCTCATCGCCGAGAGCGTGGCTGACGCGGCAGCCTCGTGCTCTTCCGGCGGCACCTCGAGGATCACCTCGTCGTGCACTTGGAGGATGAGGCGGCTCTTCAGGTGCTCTTCCGCCAAGCGAGCGTCGAGGCGTACCAGCGCCACCTTGAAGATGTCGGCGGCGAGGCCCTGGATGCCGGCGTTCATCGCCTGGCGCTCGCCGGCCATGCGCACCTGGTAGCGCTGAGAGGAGAGCTCGGGGATCCAGCGCCGCCGGCCGAACAGCGTCTCGGTGTAACCCTTGTGCCTGGCCTCGGCCACGACGCGCTCCATGTAGGCCTTTACACGCGGGAAGCTCTCGAAATAAGCCTTCAAGATCTGGTCGGCCTCGGAGACCTCGATCCCGAGCCTCTGGGCAAGCCCGTACGCCTCCATGCCGTAGGCCAGGCCGTAGGAGACCATCTTGGCCTTGGAGCGCATGGCGATCGTGACATCCGCAGGCTCGACCCCGAAAATACGCGCCGCAGTGGCCCGGTGGATGTCCGTGCCGCTCTGGAACGCCTCGACCAGCCCGGGGTCCTCGGCCAGGTGGGCGATGACCCGGAGCTCGATCTGGTTGTAGTCGGCGACCAGCAGCTTCATCCCTTCCGCCGGGATGAAGACCCGCCGGAGCTGGCGTCCCTCCTCACCCCGCACCGGGATGTTGTGGAGGTTGGGCGCCTCGGAGGACAACCGGCCGGTGCGGGCGACCGTCTGGTTGAAAGTGGCATGGATGCGCCCGTCGCCCCCCACCTCCGCCAAGAGCGCATCTGTGTAGGTGGAGCGGAGCTTTTCCACTTCCCGGTAGCGCAGGATGGCCGGGATGATGGGGTGTTCTTCGCGCAGCTTTTCCAGGGTCTGGCTGTCGGTCGAGTAACCGGTCTTGGTCTTTTTCTGCGGGGTCAGCGCGAGCTTGGTGTAGAGCACTTCACGCAGCTGGGGCACCGAGTTGACCTGGAAGGGTTCGCCGGCCAGCTCGTGCACCTGGCGCTCGAGCGAGCGCGCCTCCTCCGAGAGCAGTTTGGCGAGCCGCGCCAGCTCGTCCACGTCCACCCGCACCCCGACGAGCTCCATCTTGGCCAGGACCCGCACGAGAGGCCGCTCGACGTCTTCGTAGAGCCGGGACAACCCTCGCGAGGCGAGGGCCGACGACAGCGGGGCGACGAGCTGGGCCACCGCGGCCGCCCGCTGGGGCGCCACCTCCGCCGGGTCGGGGCCACCAGAGAGGTCGAGCTGGCCCGAGGCCGTCGTGCCCGCCGCGGTGAGGGCGAGCCCCGCGTAACGGGCAGCCAGGTCTTCCAAGACGTACTTGTCGCCGGCGGGGTCGACGAGGTACGCAGCGATGGCCGTGTCGAGCAGGAGGCCCGTGAAGTCCACGCCGAAGGGCGAGAGGCTCCTTATGAGGGCCTTGGCGTCGTGCGCCGAAAGTGGGGCCCCTCCCTGCCCGCACAACCTGCCGAGCGCCTCGCTCACCGCGGTGTCGCCGAGCAAGCCCGCCCCCAGCCAGTAGGTGGGGACAACCCCGCCGGGCCGGTTTGCTCCCGCGGCCGCCTCCTTCACCGGCGCTCTATCGACCGTCTCGCCGGCGGGGACCTCGGCGAAGGCCAGGCCGACCAGCGGGGAGCGCCCCTCCGCCCCCTCCCACGAGCCCGCCACCGCGAGGGCGGTCTTCGCCTCGGCCCAAGCTGCGAGTGCATGGAGCGCGCCTTCGCCGGTGCTCCAGCGCTCGACCGCGACTGCCAGCTGCTTCCCCGGCACCGGCCCGGCTGTCCCCGCTTCTCCTTTCCCGGTCACCTCGGCCAGGCGCTCCCACAGGGTCTTGAACTCGAGGAACTCAAAAAGGCGGCGCAGATCCGCTTCGTCCCACCCGCCGAAGGCGGCCTCGGAGGGATCGAGCGACACGGGGAGATCCCGGACGAGGAGGGTGACGCTGGCGTTGGCCCGCACGGAAGCCTCCGATCCCTGGAGCGACTGCCGCAAGCGGGGCGTCAGCTCCTCTAGATGGGCAAAGAGGTTGTCGAGCGTGCCGTAAGTGCTCATCAGCTTGGCGGCGGTCTTCTCGCCCACCCCGGGCACCCCCGCCAGGTTGTCCGAAGGGTCGCCTCGGAGCGCGGCCAGCTCGGGGTACTGCGCGGGCGTGACCCCCGTGCGCTCGATGATCCCGGCCTCGTCGTAGAGCACGTAGTCCGACACGCCTCGGCGGTTGTAGAGCACTTTGATGTGGGGGTCTTCGACCAGCTGGTACGTGTCCCGGTCGCCCGTCACCACGATCACGTCGTCGCCGGCGGCCGCCGCTTTCGTGGCCAAGGTGGCCAGCACGTCGTCGGCTTCGTAGCCGGACATCTCGACGACCGGCACCCGCATGGTCTCCACCACCTGGCGGACCAGGCCGAGCTGCTGGCGCAGGATGTCCGGCGCCTCCGAACGGTTGGCCTTGTAGTCGTCCACGATCTTGTGGCGGAACGTCGGCTCCGGACGGTCGAAGGCGACCGCCAGCCGGTCCGGCTTGTGGTCCTTCAGCAGGTTGACCAGCATGGAGGTGAACCCGTAGACCGCGTTGGTCACCTGCCCCGACGCCGTGGCCATGTCCGAGGGGAGCGCGAAAAAGGCTCGGTAGGTGAGCGAGTTGCCGTCGAGCAACATCAAGAGCGCCACCACTAGAGTCTGCCACTGCCAGCGCACGCACGGGCGGGTACGGACAGGGACTTTAGACCCGCCTAAGCTGTGCCTAGAGGCCGTAACCGAGCGTAAGGGCGCCTGGCTACGCTTGGTTCATGACTGCCACTGAAGGACGGTCAGGCGTACCCAACGGCCACCGCCCCGGCTTGCACCCGCCCAACGAGCAGTACCTCGAGGCGATCTTCAACCTGGAAGAAGAGGGCTGCACCGCTATCCAGGCCCGTCTCGCCGAGCGGGTGGGCCATTCGGCTCCCACCGTCTCGGAGATGGTGCACCGCTTGAAGGAGGACGGCTACATCGTGATCGATGGCCGTGCCCTGCGCCTCACCAAAGAGGGCCGGCGCCTCGCCACGAGCGTGATCCGAAAGCACCGCCTGGCCGAGCGCCTGCTCACCGATGTCATCGGGCTGGCCTGGCACAAGGTCCACACTGAGGCCGACCGCTGGGAGCACGTCATATCCGACGAGGTAGAAGAGCGTTTGGCCGAAATCTTGGGCAACCCCGCTACCTGCCCGCACGGCAACCCCATCCCGGGCAACGCGACGACGGTCGAGCGCGGGAGGTCGCTCCTCGAGGCGCGCCCGGGTGAGCGCCTCCGGCTGCAGCGGGTGTCGGAACAGGTCGAGATGGACAACGAAGCACTCGTTTACCTGGACGAGCACGGGTTCGTCCCGGGCAGCGAGGCGACGGTGGCGGCCCGGGGCCCCGACGGCAGCCTCGCCCTCGCGGTCGCAGGCGGCACGGTCGAGCTCGGGCCGGGGCTCGCACGGTTGCTCTACTACGTCCCGGCTGCGCCGGCGGCCGCCGACGGCTGGGTAACGGCCCCCGAAGTGGTGGCGAGCGCCGCTGCGCCGGCGCTCTAGTTCCAGGCCGCTAGACCTACTGGGGCCGCCAGACCTACTGGGGCCGCTCGGGCTACTGGGGCCGCTCGGGCTACTGGGGCCGCTCGGGCCGCAGCCCCCCCGAGACGACCCGCTCGGCGACGGCCTTCATGGTGGTCCGTTCGTCCATCGCCCGGCGCTGGATCCACCTGAACGCGTCCGACTCTTTCATGTCGAGCTCGTCCATCAGCGTGCCCTTGGCCCGCTCGACCAGCTTGCGGGTGTTGTGGCGCTCCTCCAGGTCCTTGTACTCGGCCTCGAGCGCCTTCATCTCCTCGAAGCGGCCCAGCGCGAGCTCGATGGCCGGCACGAGGTCGTTGCGCTGGAAGGGCTTCACCAGGTAGGCGAGCGCACCGGACTCACGGGCCCGGTCGACCAACTCCCGCTGCG
>JAJZYO010000267.1 GCA_021798075.1 Actinomycetes bacterium | reverse complement strand
TGCCAAGCGCCGGCCGGCCCACCGGTCGGGTCGACCAGGGCAGCCTGCACGCCCAGATCGTCGACGGGCACGGCAGGGCCGCCATGGTCGCGCGCGCCCGCTCGAGAGCGCTGTTGACGGCCGCCACGGTGGTGTCGAGCAGTTCGGCCACTTCTGTTGCTTGCCAGCGTGGGACCTCGCGGAGCACGAGCACGGCGCGCTGGCGGGCCGGCGGGTGCTGCAGGGCGGCGACGAACGCGAGGCGGACCGACTCCCGGTGTACGGCGACATCGGCGGGTCTGCACCCACCTCCTCGGACCGTTCGTCGGCCATAGGCATCACCCAGGTGGCTTCGGGAACAGCTCGGACAGCAGGCCTCGCACCCGCCGGTCGATCTCTTCGCGTATGGGGCGCACCTCTTCCAGGCTCTTGCCGGCGGGGTCCTCGAGCACCCAGTCCAGGTAGCGCTTGCCGGGGTAAACGGGGCAGGCGTCCCCGCAGCCCATGGTCACGACGACGTCGGCGGTGCGCGCCGCCTCGTCGGTCAGCGGTTTGGGGACTTCTTGGGAAATGTCGATGCCGACTTCGGCCATGGCCGCCACGACGGCCGGGTTGACCTCGGCTGCCGGGGCCGAACCCGCCGAGCGCACCAGCACCCTGCCGGCGGCATGGTGCTGCAATAACGCCGCGGCCATCTGGGAGCGTCCCGCGTTGTGCACGCACATGAACAGCACCTCTGGCGGCATTTTTCGGCTCACCGCCTCCGGCCTGAGGACCGGGGCTTCGCCACGGAAATGCCGGCGTGCCTCGATGAACGGGCCCAAGCTGGAAGGTACCGGTCGACGAAGGAGGGGTGTATTTGCATCTATGATGATCGATACGATCTTAGACAAAGTATCGACGGCTGTCAATATGAAACCGGAACCACGCCGTAAGGCGGAGGCAGGCGGGGTCGCTAAAGGCGGGGTCGCTCAAGGCGGCGGGCTGTACCCGTCTTTCGTGGAAGCGACCTCGAGCGAGGCCGAGGCGGGCGGCTTCTGCTGCCCGTCGCTCGTCGAAGCACCCTTGAGCGAGGCCGAGGCGACCGAACTGGCCGGGCTCCTCGCGGCGCTGGCCGACCCGGTCCGTCTGCGCCTGCTCTCGATCGTGGCGGCCCGGAGCGAGGTGTGCTCCTGCGACCTCGAAGCTCCCCTTGGAAAGAGCCAACCCACCGTATCCCACCACACCAAAGTGCTTTCCGGGGCAGGGCTCCTGGTGGGGGAGAAGCGCGGTCGCTGGACATGGTGGAGGGTCGACCCCTCTCGGCTCGCCGCGGTGTGCCGGGCACTGGGCGCCTAGGCGTGAAGCTGTCCCTGCCCCCGTGCCAATGTTGCCCGGTCGGCCCATTCGGGAAAAATCCTTACGGTGGCTTGCCGATTCAGGGGCAAACACCTGTACGATAGAGTAGTGGCGGCGCCTGAGTTGGCCGAGCTAAGAAAGGCGGTGAAGCACCTCGAAGTCCCGGCCGACCCCTTGGCGTTGGAGGAGGCCGTTTTCCTGGCCGACAGGCTCCGGGCGAAAATCTCCTTGGCTCTCGGTGAATTCGACGAGGCGCAAGGCTGGTCCCACGACGGGTCGCTCTCCCTGACTGCGTGGCTCGCCTACCACGGGCGCACGAGCCGGCGAGAGGCGCACCGACAAGCTGTGGCAGCGCAAAGGCTGCGAGGTCTTCCCGTGACTGCCGCCGCCTGGGCGGACGGCGGGCTCTCTACTGGCCAGGTCGCAGCCGTCATGGCCAACGTTCCGGAGCGCTACCTCGGCCTTTATGCGGAGCAGGAGCCAGAGCTGGTCGGCGCCCTGGAGGACCTCCAGGTGCACGAGACTGCCGCTGCCATGCGCTCCTGGAGGCTACACGCCGAGGCTCTCGACGACGAGGAGCCGCCCCCAGAGCGCCCGAGCGAACTGCGCCTCTCTCGCACGCTCGATGGCCGCCGGGAGCTCTCCGGGCACCCCCGCCCTCTGGATGCCGCCGCAGTGGAATCAGCCCTTGCGGCCGCCGAAGCTGGCAACGCCGAGCTGCGGGCGGCGTCCGAGCGCCGCGCCGAGGCTTTGGTCGGCATCTGCAGGTATTACCTCGACAATCAGGCACACAGGGTGAGCGCCGGCCGTAACCGCCCCTACGTCAACATCGTCGTGGACCTTGACGACTTGGCGACCGGCGGCCCGGGCTGCACGAGCGACGGCACCTGGCTTCGCCCCGAGGACGTCTCGTGGCTCACCTGCGACTCAGAGCTGCACCGCATCGTGACGGCCGGGAGGTCCACGGTCCTGGACTATGGCTCTGCTACCCGGACGATCTCCCAGGCCCTGTGGTCGGCGCTTGTCGTACGGGACGGCCACTGCCGCCACCCAGGTTGCGACCGCCCGCCGGCGTGGTGCGAGGGCCATCATATTGTCCATTTCTCTCGAGGCGGCCCGACCTGCCTGAGCAATGTCGTGCTTTTATGCGCCCGGCACCACCATCTTTACCATGCAAAAGGCTGGGAGCTGAAACTGGCCGAGGATGGCACGCTTACGCTAATTACCCCCCAGGGCGAGGTGCTCCAAAGCAGGCCCCCACCCCGCTGGGTCGGGACGTAACGGAGGCGCCGGCGCCGGCCTGGTGCCACGCCGGCCCGGTGCCGCTCAAGCAGACAGCCTCAACTGATATCTCGGGCCACCGTCGTTCGGCTCGCCAGCATCGACAGCAAGACTGCCACCCCTGCGACGAACGCGGCAGCCGCCACAAAGGGGAGCGGTGCCCCCGCTGACGCACCGTGCGCCGGCCCGAACGCCGAGCCGCCAGGCTTGATACCCCCGAGCGAAGTCGCTGCGGTATACGGCATGTACCTGAGAACATGGGGGAAAAGACCACCCACGACCGACTCGACCACGACGGACCAGAGGAACAGGGCGGTCACGCCCGCCAATTGAGAACGTACGAGCGAACCGAGACCGGCCCCGACCGCTCCGAAAAGGGCCGCCCCGAGCATGGCCCCGGCGACGTGGCCGGCGAGCGTGCCTGCCCCGAGCGCGAGCGCGCCGCGGTGGCCTGCCGCAAAACCGACGCCAACGGCGGTCGAGACGACGCCCGAGACCAGACCGAACACGGCGCCCGAGGCCGCAGCCACTATCTCTTTGGCGGCCAGCACCCAGCCCCGCTCAGGGAAGGCGAGGTAGGTGAGTGTCGCAGTCCCGTGGCGGAACTCGCCGGAGGTGATCATGGCCCCGAGCACGGCCGCGAGGAGCATGGAAAAACCAGTGACGGTCGTGACGGTCGAGAGCCCGGCCGCAGTCGTGATGGGGGCGACACCCTTGCTACCCGCCCGCGAGGCTTCCAGCAACGAGAAGAGCAGGGTGAGCATGGCGGAGGTGGCCAAGACTGCATAACTCGCCCGTGCCGTGCGCACTTTCAGGGCTTCGACTTGGACCCCCCGGACGAGGCCGCTCATCGGTGAGCCTCGGCGGCACCAGCGGTGAGGCGCAGGAAAGCGTCCTCCAAGTCGCCGGCCCACCCCGTCAGCTCGTCAACCGTGGACTGCGTGGCCAGCCTGCCCCGGTCCAAGATGACGACGCTGCCCACCGTCTGGGCCACCTCGGCCAGGAGGTGGGAGGAGACTAGGACAGTTCGGCCCTCGGCGCCGAGGAACCCGACGACCGTGGCCCGCTCCACGGTAAAGCTGACGTGGTCCACGGCAAGACGCGGACCGAAGGACTTGGTCAAGTTGTCGATTTCTATGACGGCCACGGGCCGCCTCTTTTCGCTGTCCGCTTTCGCATAGGGCCATTGTCGGTGCTCGGGTCTGCACTGTCGTCCGGCGGGGGGCGGCTTTCCGGCTACGCCGGTTGACGTAGCCGGCAGCCCTCCGGGTACGGCAGGAGGCGCAGCCCGAAAGCCTCCTCAGTGCCGATGTGGGGAAAGGCCCAGGTAGCTACCCTGAGATGCGATGGGCGCCGCCAGGGGACAACTCGCCAGGGCGCGCGGGGGCGAGCCGCTCCTGTACGCCTGGGCGCGCTCGTGGGCCAAGGAGCTCCGAGAGCTCGGTTGGCGACGGGACGTGGCGCTTGCGGTGGCGGTAGGCGCTTTGCAGTTGGCGGGCGGCGCTGCCGTCGAATGGCACCGTCACAGTCTCGGCCGCATGGGGATCCTCGCATGGGCCTTGCTCGTGGTGGGGCCACTGGCGCTGCTTTTCCGCCGGCGCCACCCCGTCGGCACGTTATGCGTCGCCTTCGGAGCGGTCC
>JAJZYO010000266.1 GCA_021798075.1 Actinomycetes bacterium | reverse complement strand
GCCAACACGCCGCTTCGCGGGAAAAAGAACCCACCCCCCGGCTGAGCGACGAAGCGCAGCTCGCGAGCGCCCCTTGGAGGCCCGTCTAGGAACGCCGCCGCCTCGGACCCGGCATCGACGGACACGAAGCCCCCCGCCTTGGTCCAGTAGATGGCTTCGACTCGCCGAGCGTTCCCGGTTCCCTGCAGCGCCCGCGCCGCCTGAAGACCCGTCAAGATGCTGACGTCGTGCTCCGGCGAGGGACCGCCGAAAACAACCCCAAAGGTGCCCGCGCCGCTTGGGCCAGACCTTGCTGATTGCACCACGTCTGTCGAGGTTAGTGGGATAAAGGTGGCCAGTCAGGGGTAGTGGTCGGGCAGGTCGTTCTCGTAGAGCACCGCGTCGCCTGGCCCAAGGTGGACGGACATCCAAGCCAGAGCTCCAGCGCGGTCGCGAACGCGCTGGACCGGGAGACCAGCGCGGCGAGCACCCTCCACCAGCGCCTTCGCGTTGGTGCGCCCAACGACAACGAGCTCGGTCGCGACTTGGCCGGCACGCTCGGCAAAGCGCTCATTTTCTTGCCGCTGGGAGGCCCCGAGCTCGATCATGCCAGGCGTCACGACTACCCGCTTCGCCGACTGCGCGCCGACCAGCGACAACAAACCAAGCGCAGCCTCGGCGCCTGCGGGGTTCGAGTTGTAGGTGTCGTCGATGACGCAGGCTCCGGTGGCGCTCATCTCCGAGCTGCGCCTGTGCTCTGCTCCTGGGAGGGAGTCGAGGCGCGAGCAGACGACCTCGCTCGGAGCACCGAGGCACAACGCTGCGGCGAGGGCGCAGGCGACGTTTCCGGGGGATACCTCCGGCCCGGCGCCAAAGAGCACGTCGACCTCGGTGCCCGTCCGCGCGACCTGCGCGCGGAGCTTGCCGTCCTCGCTGGTGACGACCACGTCGGCGCCCTCTTCGGCCGCCCCCCGGCGCGACGAGCACCGCCAGACCGCCTTTCCCTCAGCCTCAGCCTTCCCGGCCAGGCGCGCTAGCAGTGGGTAGTCGACGTTGAGCACAGCGAAGCGCGCCTTCTCCAGGATCTCTGCTTTGGCTTCGGCAATATTTTCGAGGCTCCGCATGCGTTCCAGGTGGACGGGCCCTATGGCAGTTATGACCGCCACCTCAGGTGTCACCCACTCGCACATGGCCCGGATCTCCCCAGCGCCGTAGGTGCCCATCTCCGCCACGAACACCTCCGTGCCCGGCGCGAGGTGCTGGTTGACGGCGGTCGCAAGGCCCTTTGCGTTGTTGAAACTGGCCGGGGTGGCCAAGACGGAGAAGCTCCCTCCGAGCAGGTGCGCTATGTAGCCCTTCGTCGTCGTCTTGCCAAAGGAGCCCGTGACCGCCACTACCCTCGGGGACACGGCTGCCATGCGCCGGCGGGCACTGCGCACGAAGGGCGCGAGGAGACGCGCTTCAAGCGGGCTCGTGCACCACAATGCGCAATCGACCAGTAGCGGGGCCCCGATCGCACAAAGCGCCGCGGCGCTCGCAGCCCCGTCGGCTCCGGCGGCCGAGGCCGCCCCGACGGCAATAGCGGTGGCACCCGCGCATGTAGCAGCGAGCCGCTTCATCCTCGGGGTCCAAGCCAGCCTGGAGGTCTTACCCCAGATCCCAAGCCCGATGGGCCCTGCCCCCGCCGCAACTGCCGCGCCAACGGCAGCCACCGGGTAAGCGAGGGAGGCGAGCGCGCCAGCCACGCCGAGGGCGAGGAGAGCGGAATTGGCGACCGACGATCCCCACCACCTCTTGGCGAAGGTGGACGTCGTGCCGGTCAGGTAATGCTCTCGCTGGGCAACCCGCAGCCAACGCAGGTACGAAACCACGAGGGACGCGAGAGCGAGCGCGAGCGCGACCATACCGAGGGCGTGCACCACTCAGCGCGCTCCATCGTCCATGGCGCTGGCACCCTGGCGCAGGAGGGTGGCGCGCAGCGCCTCGACGAGCGCCGGCGATAGGAGATGGCCAGCACCCCTGACGGTCGTCACCCGGACTGCTCCGTCAGGTAGCCCCGCTAGTGCGCCAGAGACTCCCGCCAGCGAAGCCACCCTGTCTTCTGTGCCCCAAACGAGCTCCAACGAGCCGCCATCTCTTGCAAAAGCGCGAAGCGCTGGTATGTAGGCAGACGTCGCCGTCTCCTCAACGGATTTGACCAGCACCCCGCGCATTACCGGGCTCGCGCGGCGATAGTCCTCCGAGCCGTAGTTGTTGCGGAGGCGCTCCATGCGCTCGGCACCAACGATGCCAAGGCGCGAGAGTGCGCGCGCAGTGCGAAATACGGGTGACGGGCGTACCGCTCGCTGCCCCGGCGGGGGCGCGAGGGGCGCACCGGTGAGGACGAGCGCGGTCACCCTCGGGTCCGCCGCAAGGTGCACAGCCACGCGGGCCCCGAAGGAGTGGCCGACGACAGTGACCCGCCCGGCGAAGTCGGAGAGCGCGGCGCCCACGAGCTCGGCGTACTCCGCCGTGGACCAGGCGCCGGGAGGGTCGGGAGTGGCTCCGAAACCAGGCAGGTCAAGCGCGACAGCATCGAGGCCAGCAAGCACCGGGGCAAAGTCAGTATGGTCGCGCCCCCAGCCCGGGAGCGCGAGGATCCGGGGGCGGCCCGCCCCCTCTCGCGCGCCCCATAGGCGCCCACCGGCGAAACTGCAGAGCGCCATGAGCGCAGCCAGGATACTAGCCAGCCGTCCACCTATGCCGTCCCACCCCCGAGGTAGTGTAATTACATGCTTGTCAGCGCGCCTTCCGCAGCCGACGAGGCGCTGCTCAAGGGCCTTACACCCATGCAACGCCGGGCGGTGAGCACCCTGTCGCCCACGGTATGCGTCCTGGCCGGAGCGGGCTCAGGCAAGACACGGGTCCTCACCAGGCGGATCGCCTACCGGGCGCTGGCCGGCACCGCCAAGCCTGAGCACACGCTCGCCCTCACCTTCACGAGAAAAGCGGCAGGTGAGCTGCAGGAGCGCCTAGCGGGACTGGGGCTAGCCGGCCCGGTGAACGCCGGGACTTTCCACTCCCTCGCGTTCCACCAGCTGCGGCGCTGGTGGGCGGACAGGCGCTCGCCGGAACCCGCGCTCCTCCAGAGCAAGGTGCGCCTCCTCGGAGAGCTGACCGGTGGCCGCTCGGGCCTCGAAGGCGCCAGTACCGCGGACCTCGCAGCCGCCATCGAGTGGGCCAAGGCACGTCTCGTCCCCCCTGACCACTTCGTCACTGCAGCTCAAAAAGCCAACAGGGAGCTGCCTGCAGATCCAAACGCCGTCGCCTCGCTGTACGCCCGCTATGAGGACGAGAAGCGCCGCCGCCGGCTGGTCGACTTCGACGATCTGCTCGTACGCTACGCCCAGGCGCTTGCGTCGGACGGCCGTTTCGCAGCCGGTCAGCGTTGGCGGTGGGCACACGTCTTCGTCGACGAGCTCCAAGACATCAACCCGCTCCAGTGGCAGGTCCTCCAAGGCCTCCTCGATGGCAATGACGACCTTTTCGTGGTGGGCGACCCCAACCAGGCGATCTACGGGTGGAACGGGGCGGACCCAGAGTTCCTGGCCGGTTTCCCCCGCCGCTTCCCGGGCGCCGAGGTTGTGAGGCTCGACGACAACCACCGGTCGAGCCCTCAGGTGCTCGCGGCCGCAACCGCGATACTCGGGCGCCAGTCGGCCGGCGAGACCCGTTCGCGGCGACCCGATGGCCCGGCCCCGACTCTGCGCTGCTTTCGGACCAACTTGTCTGAGGCCAGCGGTATTGCCGCCGAGATCTGCGAAGCCGCGACGTCTGGCCTCGCCTGGCACGACATGGCGGTCCTCGGGCGGACCAACTCACAGTTGGTCGCTGTCATGGAGGCCCTGGTGAAAGCCGGGGTACCGTACCGGGCCCCCGGGGCGGCCCTGGACGCGGCACGAGAGGTAGTAGACGGAGCGGTAGACGGTGGTGCTGACGGCGGGCAGGAGGGTGTCACTGTGTGCAGCTTCCACCGGGCCAAGGGCCTTCAGTGGCAAGCCGTGTGGGTCTGCGGCCTCGAAGCGGGCCTTGTGCCGATCGCTTACGCGACGAGCCCTGAGTCCCTGGCCGAGGAGCGTCGGCTCCTCTATGTCGCGCTCACAAGGGCAGAGCGTCGCCTCCACTGCTCCTGGGCGAGCGAAAGACGCGCTCCGAGCGGGTCGTTCCTCCGGCGTAGCCCGAGCCCTTGGCTCTCGGCTCTTGCCTCCCATTGCTCCGGTACCGC
>JAJZYO010000265.1 GCA_021798075.1 Actinomycetes bacterium | reverse complement strand
GAGGCTGCGGCAGATTATGGCGGTCTTCGCCCCCGCGTTGTGCGCTTCGATCGCAGCGCGCAGGCCCGCCCCGCCGGCGCCTATCACGACGACGTCGTAAGCGTGGTGCTCGTAGGGCTCTTCTGGCATTTAGAAAAACCTCGGGTTGGGGATCCACCCGGTCGCGACCAGGCGGACATAGAGATCGGTGAGAGCGACCCAGACCATGCTCACCCACGCGATCTGCATGTGCCGGGCGTTCAGTTTGGACACCACCCCCCAGAGCTTGTAGCGCACGGGGTGGCGGGAGAAGTGTTTCAGCCGGCCCCCGATTATGTGCCGGCAGGAATGGCAGGAAACCGAGTAGAGCCACAAGAGGGCGGCGTTCAGCGTGAGGACGATCGAGCCGACGCCCATTCCCCACCCGCCGGGCCAGCGGAAGCTCTCGAAGGCGTCCCAGGTGAGGACGCCGTTTATGAGCAGGGCAAGGGTGAAGAAGAGCCGGTGGACGTTTTGGAGGATGAGCGGGAACCGGGTCTCGCCGGTGTAGCGGCGGTGAGGCTCGGCGACGGCGCAGGCCTGCGGCGAGCGCCAGATCGAGCGGTAGTAGGCCTTGCGGTAGTAGTAACAGGTGGTCCGGATGCCGCCCGGGATGATGATGGCGAGGAGCGCCGGCGAGACGGCCCACCACGTGCCGATGAACCCGACCATCGGGGGGTGGACGATGTGCGAGCCAGCCCGCACGTTCTCGCATATGGAGGCGAGACAGGGGGAGTAGAGGGGGGAGAGGTAGGGGCGGGCGTAGTAGTCGGCGTTCTGCCAGGCCGCCCACGACACGTACCCCACGAACATGAGCAGGATGATCGCCGTCACCGTCGGCTCGAGCCGCCAACGGTCCCTGCGCAGGGTCTTTGCGGCGATGGCGGCCCGGGGACGGGCCGGTGCCGGCGGGGTGGTGGTGGCCGCCGTCATACCGGGCGGCTGGTCGAGCTCGGGTATTTCGCGATCACGCTGTTAACGCTAATGCCGGTCGCCCATCGATGGCGAACCAGCGCTGTTCCAGGGCGTGCAGGCGGCCTCGCGCACGAGGTCGGCTCGACCGGCGGTGGACAGGAGGGCAGGCCGGCCGTTGCTGGTACGGTGGTCCTCAGCCGGTTACCCGGGGACGTAGCTCAGTTGGCTAGAGCGCCTGCTTTGCACGCAGGAGGGCGAGGGTTCGAGTCCCTTCGTCTCCACCACCACCTGACTAGGAGGCTGCTTCAGTTGCGCCCTCTCGTCGCGTGCCTGCTGCGCGTCCCTTTGGCGGCACCGGGGCGGGTGGGCTCAACCGGTGGCGGGGTGAGTAGGTGTGGATCCGCCTGGCCCCAGGATGTCGAAGCCGTCAGGTCTGTTGAGATAGCCGGGCGCCGTGCCGGGCACGCCCGTGTGGCCGTACTGCCACACTATTGCGCCCGTCGAGGGGTCGATGGCGACCATGCGGTCGTTGTGGTCGTCGTTCAGCATGAACACACCGCTTGGCAGCAGTTCGACGAGCGAGGGGTCGTTGAGCTGGCCTGTGCCCGTTCTCGGTTGGTAGCGGTAGAGGACCTGTCCGGCCCGGTTGAACTCGACGATGGCGCCCGGGTACCGGTAGTCGGCGACGAGGTAGCGGTCGGGGCCGATCTGCTGGGGGTCCGACGGGTAGGTGATCGGTAGGTGCACGGTCCAGACGAGCTTGCCCGTCGTCGTGTACTCGTCGATCCAGGTCCCGTCGATCTCCGATATCAGCAGGTTGCCATCTGTGAGTGGCGTGTCGCCGTTGGGCGAGCCAAGGTCGTAGGGGGGGTTGTGGGCGCACACGCCGTTGGTGCCGATCTGGTGGAGAACGGTCTTGGTGGTGGGGTCGATGATGAGGACACGGCAGTTCATCGGGTCGGCGACCGTCACGTCGCCATTGCGCAAGAGGTAGGCGTCGTCTGGATTGTGGAGGTACCCGGGCGCGGTGCCGGGTGTGCGAGGGTGGCCGTAATCCCAGAGGACCCGCCCCGAAGGGTACGCGATCTCCACAATCGTGTCGTTCGCTTCCTGGTTGGAGATGATGGCTGTCCCATGCCGGATGAAAAAGGCGTCGTCGGGGTAGTAAAAGCCGGTCGGCGGGGGAGGGGCGTTCTTCGACGGGTACCTCCATATGATCTGGCCCGTGTCGTTCAAGACGAGAAGGCGGTCGTTGCCACGGTCGGCAACGAGCAGCTTGTAGCCGTAATAGGGGGAGCCGGCCCCGGGTGAGCCCGCTGTCCCGAAACGCCGGTCTGGTCTTACGAACTGGACGGCGGAGGTGGGCGCCCCACCGGCAACCTCACCACCCACCAGGTAGAGGCGGTTGCCGGAGACAGCCGTACCCGCGTAGGCGACCGCCACGGGAAGCGAGCCAGCCCGCAGCACCGAGCGGGTGGCGGTGTCGAAGGCGAAGACGTCGTTCACGGGCTGTGCCGTCGCCTGGGCCCCAGTCGCGCTGGAGCCGCCGGCTAGGTAAATGACGCCGTCCAGGGTCCCAGCCGAGGCCCCGGCCAAGCCGAAGGGTAGCTCGCCTACCACTTTGGCCGTCCTTCTGACGGGGTTGACCACTTGGATGGCCCGCACTGGGCTGCCGACGGCCGACAAGCCCCCGAACACGTAGATGAGCCCGTCCACCGACGCGACGGCAGGGTAGCGGACCGGGACCGGCAGCGTGGCAACCCAGCGGTACCGATCCCCGGTGGTGGTGGCGAGCACATGGGGCTCGAACCCGAGACCGCTGTAGCCTCCCACGATGTAGGCGACGCCGCCGACCACTACGCCCGCCGCGTCTGCGCGCGGCTGGGGGAGGGGGGCTAGCTGGCTCGAGGCGCCTCCCGGGCTCATGCCCTGCGCGAGAGCTGACGGGGCCGTGTCGCCCCCGCCGAAGACCAAACCTGTCCCCCCGAGCACGACGGCTGCAGCGTCATGGGTGGGCGAGGCCAGGTTGCCGATCGCCGACAGCTGGCCCGTCGACGTGTCGAGCCGGTAGGCGCCTGTCGCGGACGTGCCGGTCGCCATGAGGCCCCCGACGAGGACCAACGTGCCCGTTGGGCCCTCGGGCAGGATCGCCTCCCTGCTGATGGGCGCCTGCAACTGCCAGGGGAAGAGCCCGGCCATGGCGGCTGGAAGGGTTTCGCTCACCGTTTGGGCACGCAGGGCGGTTTGGGAGTGCCGGGGGTGGGTCGCCACAGCGGCTCGGCGTGCGCGTGTGTGCACCGGCTCGCGTGCGCCGGCATTGGCCCCCGAGCCGCCGGCGGACCACACCCCCACGACCAGCGCAGAGAGGACGGTGGCGCCGACAGCAACCGCTCGCCAGCTGTGCCTGCGCTCTCCTCCTCGCCTGGGGCGCGCCGGCGTGCGCCCGCTACTTGCCATACCGCCCACTAGTTCGAGGCTAATTGAGCGAACCTTGCGTAAAGGTGAATGGTATCTGTCACGCTAAGAGCGCGAGCCACGCGCCCGGTTGGCCCGCGCGTCTCTCTCGGTCACCAGCGCGGCCACGTGGCGGGCAGGAGGCCCGGGGGGCCATCGGGTTGCACCAACCCGGGACGGGCGCCGAGCGCGGCGAGCAGGGAGCTGAAATTACGGCCGTAGGCTGTCGAGTTCTTCCCGGTGTACTCGGTCCAGGCCGCTGCCCGCTGTACGGGGTCGCTCAAATCGGCCCAACCCGTTTCCAGGCAGGTGCCGGAGTCGTGGGCCCGGCCGAGCACGGTGGCTGGTCCCACGGGCTCGCCTACATGGACCATAGGTGTCACGTTCTCAGCCAGGTAAACCACAAGGTCTCGGGCCGGCCCGCCCGTGAGGCGGTAACTGATAAAAGCCCCGCCCGGCCACCCCGGGTTGGCGGTGTTCAGGACCACGCCCTGGCCGATGGCGTACACCGGCCCCGAACCGCAGTAGTCGACGCCCTCGTCTATCTCTTGAGGCACGAGCGACCTCAGCGCTCGGAGGGGGTCGAGGTACCCGCCGACGGGCGTGAAGTCGATGGCCTCCCAGAAGCCACCGGTGGCTGGGTCGAAAGCGATACCGGTGGCCGAGGCCCCCTGTGCAAGGGCAGGCACGACCCGGCCCTTCCGCTGCTCTCCGAAGCTGGCGACCCTCCCGTCCGCGCCCACCACGATGTAGGCCTTGCCATCAGGGCTAACGCTGATGCCCGCCGCCTGGACCTTGGCCCATGGCCCACCCCGTCGGTAGGGGCTCCCACGCCAGGGCGCGTGGAAGGCATGCACGCCCCCG
>JAJZYO010000264.1 GCA_021798075.1 Actinomycetes bacterium | reverse complement strand
CTGCAGCGCCCCGGTGCGCCTCTGGCTTGGCCTGATCGAGTCGCGCGAGCTGCTGCGCAACGGCGAGGTTGCCAAGGCGTCCGAGAGGATGCTCGAGGTAGAAGCCACGGCAGCACTTACGGGCTTCCGCGAGCCTTGTATCGTCCCCTGGGCGCTCGTCGCGGTCGAGGCACATCTGGGTGCCGGCAGGTCAGGCGCGGCCGGACATGTCGTCGACGACCTCGAAGCTGCTGCTGCGTTGCTGCCCTGCGGTTGGCCGAGGGCAGCGGCAATGCTCGGTCGGGCGCTGCTCGCTGCCGAAGCGTCCCCAGCCAACAAGAATAAGGCCGCGTGCGAGCATGGCGCTGGGGAAGTGGACCGCCTGTTCCAGCAGGCGGTGGGAGCTTTTGACGACCTGCCGATGCCGATAGCCCAAGCTGAAGCCCGGCTCAGGTACGGGCGCCACCTGCGCCGGGACGGCCGCTTGCTGGAGGCACGCCGGGTGCTTCACACTGCCTTGGAGCTCGCGACCGCAACCTCGAGCGAGTACCTCGCCCGTCGGGTGCGTGAAGAGCTCGCCGCGGCCGGAGGGCGGCGCCAGCGGCCTGGCCGTGACCCGTCTGCCCTCAGCGCGCAGGAGGAGAAGGTCGCAGCTCTTGCGAGCGAAGGCTGGACTAATGCCCGGATCGCTGCCGCCTTGTACATATCGCCCAAGACCGTTGAGCACCACCTGGCCAAAGTGTTCTCCAAGCTTGGCATGAGCTCGCGGCGTGAGCTCATGCGCACGTGGCCCACGCGTTCGCGCTGAGCTAGGTCAGTCGTTGGCAGGCCCAGACCCCGCAGGGGTACCGGGGATGGCCGGTTGGCTGGATGGGCCGGCTACGGCAGCAAACGAGCGGTAGCTCGAGGCCACCAGGGCAGCACCGATCACCAGGGCGGCCCAGCAACCCGCCCCGAGATAGCTCGGGTGCGGGTGGAGCAGGAGCTTTAGTAGGAGGAGGGCGAGCGCGCCGGCCGAGGCGGCTAGGCGGGCCTTCGTCCGGCCGAAGCCCTCTACGGCCGCGACCTTCACCGACGGCGCGAGCCTTGCGAGCACCACGTCGATCGCTGCAGCAAGGGCAGCCAGGAGGGCGACGATCCCGAGGAAACCGTCGGGGCTGCCAGTGCCTGAGCTCGTGTAGGACAAAGGCCCCACTGACACGTCGGTCCACGGCAATGCCAGAAGGTCGATGACCAACAGGAGGGCGCTTGCGATGACCCACCAGTCGAGCTTGGTGAACTTCTTCCAGTCAATAGAGTTGTTGGTTGCGATCACGTTTCCTTCTCCCGTGGATGATCAAGGGGCCGACGAGACAACGGCGCCCTTTGGCAGGGCGAACAGCGAAGCTGCCACAGAGCCCGAGAAGTGGGTCAGCCGGATCGAGCCAGCACTGGTGCCGACGTAGGCGATCACCTTGGAGGTGACGCAGTAGGTGACCGCGTAGGTCTTCGCGCCGCTCTGCTGCTTGAGGATGAGGCAAGTAGCATGCTGGCCTCCGATGGTGCGCCGGGAGGTGGAGACGGTGATCCCGGCCAACCGACCACTTTGGATGGCTGCGAACTGGTCGATAAGGGGCCCAGGCACGACACCCGTGACCAGTGACTCGGCGACGATCGGGTTCATTTTCACACAGGTCGGGTGCGCCTGGCCCGTAGTGCACGAGTACCCGCTTGCGCCCAGCACGAGGGCGACCGTGTGCGCTGTGTCGATGCGGTAGTCCTTGTTGCGGTGGTAGACGGTGAAGGTAGCCGCCGTGCGGCCCGAAGTCCCCACCATGGCATAGCTGGCTTGGAACGTAGAACGTTCCTGGGCGCGCAGCAGGCTCAGCACCTGGGCGAGCGAAGACGGCGCTCCCGCCGCCTGGTGCGTGGTGGCTGGCGTGGCCGCCTGGTGCGTGGCTGCCGCGGCAGCCTGGTTGCCAGCGGCCACCAGGGAGGATGCGCACAGCCCTGCGCTCAAAAAGCCGAGCAAGCTGCTATGCCTTCGTGCACACCTCGGCTGCTTTATTTGCCGGGTTCTTTTCATCTCTCTACGCTCCTTCGTCGCCGTCACGGGCTTTGTCTCCATCCGGGCCCTGGCGGGGCCAGAATTCTTTGCCATGAGCTTAGAAAGCCTCGATGGTGCCCAGCATCGGGGGAACGCCCCATTTTTTAGGCACTTTGCCCCCTGAGTTACCGCCTCGACTTGGGAAGCTCCGGCTGCCGCTGCAGATCCACGAAGGGCGGTGGAGGCTGCAAACGTGCTTGGAGAAGCGTCGAACCTGTTGTTGTTAAGGATCGCGGAAAATGCACATCCACGATCACCGAAGATGTACAAGCAGCCTGAGCCCTCGGCTCATTCCCGCGCCGGCTCCCCCGACCCTTCTTGGCCTTAGCGGCGCTGGCCCTGCGCCGTTTGGCACAAGCTCTGGGCCGACCTTGTAGCGCTCGGCTTAGATGGCCCTGCCCTCGGCCTCGGTGGCCACGCTGGCATCGGTGCCACGGAGCTCGTAGCGGGTGCCGTTGCGCCAGCACGCGGCGATGCGGGAGATGAGCACGGGCGCTATCGAACAGAGGGTACGGCGGGTGGCGCCGAGGTAGAGGAGCCCGGAGGCGTCGCCGAGCGTCGGCTCCACCTAATCAGTGATGACGCGGCGACGACAAGTGACGACGTGCCACGGCACCCTGTGGGCTCCGGCTAAAGGTCCAAGGGCTCCATGATCAGGTCACGGGCTGACCCGGGGACCAGGTGTGAGCACATCTCCTCGAACGCCGAACGGAAACCCTCTTGTCGGTGCGCGGAGCGGAACCGGGACCAATGCTCATCGAGGCTGGTGAAGTCGGCTTCGGCCCAGACTTCGTTCAAGTCACCGAAAACGGTGACCCACACCTGAAAGCGGGGTAGCCCAAGCGCCGTTGCCTGGGTATTGAACGACGATGCCGCGGCTAGGAAGTCTTCGAACTCGCCCAACTTTACGAGTGCCCTGAACTGGTGGCGCAACATGCGGCCCCGATCCTATGCCCTCCATGTCGTCCAGCCCGCTCGCTGCCAGTCGCGGCCGCAGCCAGCCATGTCACGTACTATCTCTGCAGGTGGCCGGTCACGGCTTGGAACTCGATTTGCTCGGCGCTTTCCGGGTGCGACACGGCGGCGCGGAGCTGGCCCAGAGGCTCTCGTCGAGGAGCCAAGCCTTGGTCGCGTTCATCGTCTTGAGAGCTGAAGGCGCAGACCGTAGCCAGCTGGCGGGCACACTGTGGCCAGGCTCCGCGGAGGGCCAGGCGCTCACCAACTTGCGCAAGGCTCTTTACGAGCTGCGCCACGAGGTCCCCCCGCTTTACGACTGCGTGGCCACGGCGGGCCATGGGCTGGCGTGGCGCCCCGGGAGCGGCGTCAGGGTGGACGTGGTCGAGTTCCGGTCCTGCGCCGCGCTGCCCACGCTGGGCTCGTTACAAAAGGCCAGGGCGCTCTACCGCGGTCCCTTGATGCCCGCCTTGTCGGACATATGGCTGGTCGAACAACGAGAGGCCCTCCATCTCGAGCATCAACGTGTGCTCAGGGCGCTGGTCGCCCTGCACGCCAGCCGGGGCGAACTTCGCCAAGCCCTCGAATCGGCCGAGGCACTGGCTCGCGCTGACCCGCTCGCCGACGAGCCCCACTTGCGCCTGTTCGAACTGGCTGCAAGCCTGGGCGAGCGCGGGTTGCTGGAGAGCGCCTGGCACCGGCACCGGTGCGCGCTGGAGGAGCTCGACCTGGAGCCGAGCCCAGCAGTTGCCCTGTCGTACCAGAAGGCTCGCGCAGCTCCCCGCAGCCTGCCGGGGCCACCGGCACAACCCGCGGGGCCGGCGCGTCGGGAAGGCCCCGGCAGTGCCGAAGGGCCCCGCCTGTTCGGGCGCAGCCAGCAGCTCGAGCAGTTCCGCCGCTGGGTGGCGACCGCCGCTACCAGGGCGCTCGTGGTGACCGGTGTGCCCGGCGTCGGCAAGAGCGCCCTGGTGGCAGCTTTCGGCAGGGAGCTGGCTCGCGAGGGCCGCCCTTTCATGATCGTGGACGGGGAGCAAACGGTACCGGCGCCGGCAGCTTTTTGGCGTGTGCTCGGAGTTTTCGACCATGCCGGCGCGCTGGACTGGGCCAATCGACGCCGGGCGGTCTTGTTGTTCGACAACTTCGAGGACATGGGGCTGCTTGGACGGTACCTCGCGGACCAGTTCTTACCGGCGCTCGGAGCGGGAGCCCGGCTGGTGGTCTCGACGCGTTCG